>CANGXE010000047.1 GCA_947457525.1 Bacteroidota bacterium
AGCGCGGCAAATGTAAATAAATCACGTTGCAAAGCAAGTTCGGGCAAAGCGTAGTCGAGGTATACCAACAAACCGACTAAAAGCACTGTAGCAATTAATCCGCTCAACAACCCGTTGACCAAACTTCTCCCCAAAAAAGGCTGAATAATAAACCACTTTGTAGCACCGAAAAGCTGCATAGACTTTATCAATAACCTATTGGAGAAAAGCGCTAAGCGAACTGTATTAAAAATGAGTGATACGGCAAACACCAATAAAACTACTCCAATGACGAGCAAAAGCATGGATACCGTACCCACATTTTTCTCTAAGGTTTCCAGTATATTCTTTTGAAAATTAACTTGCTTGACTTCCGTAATTTTAGCCATGTCGGCTTTCACCATTTCAAATCCTTTGGCATTAGCAAAATCACTTTTCAAATTCACCAAAAACGAAGCATACAAAGGGTTGTAACCCAAAATATCTAAAAAATCATCGCCTAAATCCTTAGCCAAAATTTTGGCAGCTTCTTCTTTAGAAACATATTTCACCAATTTGGTGTACGCTTTTCCTTTTATAGTTTCTTGAATTTCTTTGACTTTATAGGCTTCCAACTTATCGTTCAACACTATTTCAACGGTCAAATTTTCCTTAAAATCTGTAGAAACTCTGTCAGCTTCAATCACTAAAATGGCTGCGATACCCATGACAATTAGTACGAGCGTAATGCCAAAAATAGCGTAGAAATAGGAAGTACTTTTGCCGTTGGCCACAAGTTTGATGTTTAGTGCGCTCAAACATATTTTAAACCACCCAACTGCGCAAAGAATTAAATGACCATTCTTGTTGAAAAGCTAAGTGTTGTCTATTTTTATGTATCGGATAAAGAAGAACTTTTTTTCTAGAAATGTTTGCAACTTTAAATTTGTGAACAACTTGGTCTAATTTTAGCTGACAGTTTGGTGGATTGAATAAAAAAATGATTTTTGCGCGATAAACCAATATAAGACTATGTTTTGGACACTAGAACTTGCCTCGTACCTCGAAGAAGCCCCTTGGCCGGCTAATAAAGATGAATTAATAGATTACGCCATTCGCTCCGGTGCGCCCGTAGAAGTTATCGAAAACATTCAGGAATTGGATGATGATGGAGAGATCTACGAAAGTATCGAAGACATTTGGCCGGATTATCCGACTAAAGACGACTTCTTCTTCAATGAAGACGAACATTAAATAATTTACCTACTTATCAACTCACTAACGTCTGTTTCCTTACCGAGCAGACGTTTTTATTTCTGCGTTGGTAGGTATTAGTTTCTTCCTATCTTCACCACTCTAAAAAACAACACATGAGCAAAAGAATAGTACTTATTGAAGGAGCCAGAACTCCATTTTTACGTTCAGGAACAGATTACATGGACTTGATGAGTTACCAACTCGGCCAATTTGCGATAAAAGGCTTGTTGCAAAAAACGAATATTGACCCTAAAGAAATTGGATACGTGATTATGGGTACTACCATTAGTAACGTAAAAACCGGTAACGTAGCCCGCGAAGCAGCACTAACTGCGGGCATTCCAAACACCACACCCTGCCACACCGTGACAATGGCATGTATTTCAGCCAACCAAGCGATTGCTACTGGCATGAATATTATCAAAAATGGTGATGCAGAGGTGGTGATTGCGGGAGGAACGGACAGCGTGAGCGATGCACCAATTCTATTCAACAAGAAAATGCGTAAAAAACTTTTCTTGGCGCAAAAGCTAAAAGGATTTGGAGACACCATGAAATTTGTTCTTGGTCTTCGCCCTAGCGATTTCGTGCCGGAGGCTCCTGCTGTAGCTGAATTTTTAACCGGAAAAACTATGGGTTTAGATTGCGATATTTTAGCAGCTAGATACGGTGCCACTCGCCAGGAGCAAGATGAATTTGCTGTTCGCTCACATCAACTAGCTGCAAAAGCTGATGCAGAAGGTCTGTTAGGTAATGAAACTGTGCCGGTTGAAGCTGCACCTAAATTTAAATCGATCAAAAAAGACAATGGCTTCCGTGGCGACACCACGATGGAAAAAGTCAGCAAACTAAAACCCGCTTTCGTAAAAGATGGCGGCACCATCACAGCAGCTAACGCTTCATTTTTGACCGATGGAGCAGCGGTAGTTTTAATCATGACCGAAGATAAAGCAAAAGAACTTGGATTAACACCTAAAGCATACTTAAACGAATACACCTTCACGGCATCAGACATCAACGAAGAATTGCTACTCGGGCCAACTTACGCGGTGTCGAAACTATTGAAGAAAGTAAACATGAACCTAGGCGACTTTGATGTATTTGAATTTCACGAGGCATTTGCCGGACAGATTGTGGCCAACATGAAGTGTTTGGCTAGCGATAGTTTTGCAAAAGAAAAACTTGGTCGCGAGAAGGCAGTTGGTCAAGTTCCTATGGAAAAACTAAATCTTTGGGGCGGTTCTTTAGCCCTTGGTCATCCATTTGGTGCCACAGGTGCGCGTTTAGTTGCCACTGCAGCGAATCGTTTGATTAAAGAAAACGGCAAGTATGCATTATTAGCGGCTTGTGCTGCGGGTGCACACGGTCACGCAATGATTTTGGAACGGTACAGCAACTAATTTAGCGACAATCTGTTTTTTGATACTATGGTTTTTTTAACTAGAAGAGAATATTTTAATGGCGCACATCGGTTGTATAACAACAATTGGTCGGAAGAAAAAAACCAAGAAGTTTTTGGCAAATGTGCCAACAAGCATTGGCATGGTCATAACTTTGACGTGTTCGTAACAGTGAAAGGTCAACCTAATCCTGACACCGGTTTTATTATGAATGCGCATGAGCTAAGCAAAATTATAAAACGTGAAGTGGTGGACAGATTAGACCACAAAAACTTTAATGTAGATGTGCCGGAACTCAAAGACATATTGCCTAGCACAGAAAATGTAGTGATGCAAATTTGGAAATGGGTTGAACCGCACATTAAAGATTGTCAACTGCATTGCATTAAACTAGTTGAAACAGAAAATATCTTCGTAGAGTACTATGGAGAGTAACTAAATCGCTATTCTATGAACTACGAGAAGAAAGAAACCTACAAACTAGACTCGATTGAGATGGTTAAGAATAGTTACGCAGATATACTAGCTGCTTTAGGTGAAGACATTAACCGCGAGGGATTACTGAAAACACCCGAGCGAGCAGCAAAAGCGATGCACTTTCTCTCTTCGGGTTATGCCATGAACCCACTCGAGATTATGAAAAGTGCGGTATTTCACGAAGAGCACAATCAAATGGTGATTGTAAAAGATATCGAGTTGTTTTCATTGTGCGAACATCATTTGCTGCCCTTTTACGGTCGCGCACACATTGCTTATATTCCCAATGGCAAAATTGTAGGTCTAAGTAAGTTGGCGAGAGTAGTCGACTCTTTTTCTCGCAGATTTCAAGTGCAAGAAAGATTGACCATACAGGTGCTCGATTGCATTCAAGAAGCCCTTGACCCATTGGGTGTGGCCGTGGTGATTGAAGCAAAACATCTTTGCATGATGATGCGTGGTGTTCAGAAACAAAACTCAGTGACTACAACCTCCGCTTTTACCGGTGAATTTCAACAACAAACTACAAGAAACGAGTTTATTAATTTGATTTCGGCTAAATTAAGCTAGAATGAAAGCATACATTTTTCCCGGACAAGGGTCTCAGCAAAAAGGTATGGGCAAAGACTTGTTTGAGCAAAGTAAAATCGCCCAACAACTTTTTCACCAAGCTGATAGCATTCTTGGTTTTTCTCTATCCAACATCATGTTTGAAGGCAGCGATGAAGACTTAAAGCAAACCAAAGTGACCCAACCCGCTGTGTTTCTTCACTCTGTAATTTCTGCTACGCTACTCTCCGATTTTTCACCCAGCATGGTGGCCGGTCATTCCTTGGGAGAGTTTAGTGCTTTGGTGGCCAATAAATGTTTAACATTTGAAGATGCACTGAAATTGGTTAGCCTTCGTGCATTAGCTATGCAACGCGCTTGCGAACTTATTCCTTCGGGAATGGCAGCTGTTTTGGGTTATATCAGCGAAAAACAAGTGGAAGATATTTGCAAAAGTATTACGGATGAAATAGTAGTGGCGGCTAACTACAATGCTCCTGGGCAATTAGTGATTTCGGGCAGTTTGGCGGGCATTGATATTGCAGCCGAGCTGATGAAAACAGCAGGCATCAAGCGAGTGATTAAATTGCCAGTTGGTGGAGCGTTTCATTCGCCTTTGATGGAACCTGCTCGTCAAGAATTGGCTGCGGCTATTCAACAAACTACTTTTCACAGGCCTATTTGCCCCATCTATCAAAATGTAAACGCCAAGGCGTTTACGGATCCAAGTTTGATTAAACAAAATCTATTACAACAACTCACTGCTCCTGTGCTTTGGACTAGCACCATTCAACAAATGAACGCAGATGGAGCCTCTGAGTTCATTGAAGTTGGTCCCGGCAAAGTATTGACCGGATTGGTTCAAAAAATCTTATCGTAGTTTAATTCATCCGCTGTTTACGAGCGGCTTCTGCTTCGCTCACAAACTTATCAATGATGGCTACTGTATTCAAAGGATCAACCATGTGGTAAAGGTGTTCTTTAAACAAGTCTTTCTCTTGCTCGTTGGTCACATCCATCACCTCCACTCCCTTGGTTTCGTAAATACGAGCCACATATTTCGCTACACTATCTCGCTCGCTTTTGAGAATAAGCACCGGAATGTTGTGCTTCACCATGTTAATTAATCCTTTCTGATGATCAAATGCGCGCGATTCTTCTAATGCAGAATGCGTTTGAATAGCAAACACTTTAGCCGGTAGGCGGTTTAAAGCTTTTTCGATAGGCACACGATTCAAATGTGGTAGAGAATCCATATTGGTCATCAAAAACAAAATTCTTCCTTTTGCAGCGCTCCAAATTCGATCGCGAATAGATGATTCCTTACGTATTAACCAATCTGACAATTGAATACCTCGTTTTCGAACACCATCGTTAGTATCTAGCGGTATAATTTGGCGTAAACCAATAATCAACGCTTTAGCCGCAGCATTCTGCCAAGACATCGATGGTATAATCACATTATCTAAGAAACCGACTGTGGCGTGCTTGGCTTCTTCGCCAAAAAAAGGATTTGCGCCTATGCGCCCACAGAGATATTTTTTGATGCCGGATAGTTGTTTAAAATCGCGATCCATCATCATAAAGTAAATATTCCCCATAGAATGATCAAACAAATAAACCGGATGTCCTTTAGCTCCAAAATGCTCAACAACTGCTTCTATGTTTTTTACAATATGTTTTGAGTACTCGGATGGGGGCAAATCGTTCGGAATTGAACCATAGTGCATGGCAGCAGCTATATACTGATGAGATGGCACAGCTGTGAGTAATGCATCAAACGAGTTAAGACCAAGGAAACCGTGAATGAGCACAATAACCGGCAATTTTTCTTTAGCGTTTGGTTTGTATGGATTGGCTAAGTCTATACGAATAGTACTATTGCCATAAGGCGTTTCGCGCACCACTTCTATCTGCGGCCAAGTCAACGCTTGATCATCAACAAAAACCGTCACACGTTTTTTTACATTTTCTGCAAAGCGCAAAAAGCTCGGACTCTCGTTTGGTTTTCCCCAAATTGCATATAGCCAAGCCAAAGCTCTCCGCTTGTCCGACTTAGTAGCTAAAAAAGCAATTCGGCTAGACTTCAACAAAAACTGTGGTGTGCCGGTGAGTTCTATTTCGCCTTTTACATTGACTACCACAGCAATTTCTTGCGAAGCAAATGCTTTAGACTTTCGTTCAATGCCCGCCACTCTGCCGGATGGATTTGAGGCAAGGAATACATAATCTAGACCGATTTTATTGTTGGCCTCTAATACCGTAGCAATAAGTTTATTGAACTCTGTGGCATATTTATCCATATCATCACGTACCAAATTTCTTCCCAATATATGGTCGCGAGTGATGTAGCCAAGTTTATATAGTTTCTTCAAAAACATTCCTGCATCAGTTATACCAGTCAAGTCGCGCTGACGTTGTAAAGGAGAATTGACAAAGGTGTAAAACAGACGATCCGGGCGTTTTATTTCCTTGTAGTGCGCAATGATGTAATCATAGGCACCAGCCGGAGAAATGCCATGTGAAAGCCCAACCAAGCAACACTTAGTTTTTTCTGTTTCTGTGTTAACGTATTTGATAAAATCTTTACCGACAGCTTTGTCAAATTCCTGCTTAGTGAGGAAATAACGATAAGATGGAGCTTGGTAAGTATCGGGTGAATCGCCATTGGGCGTTGAGTTTTGATTTTGTATCACTTTCTGTGCAGTCATAAATTCACCTAAATAAAAAAATCGCAATTGATGCGCATAAACAACTGCAATTTAATGAAGCGTTCATAAATACAAAACGAAGCTAATGTCTATTTGTTCTTAATATCTGTTATTGTAGACAGTTCGCAAACAATCAAAGGATGAATAACATAAGTAGACCCTATTCATCTACTAAAAACACAACAGCCTCAAACAATATTTGAGGCTGTTGAATAACATTTATTAATAAGGACGGAAAGACTAACCGTTTACTTTTTTGTAATCAGCTAAGAATTTCTCTAAACCAATGTCTGTAAGCGGATGATTGAATAAACCTAATATAGAGGAAAGCGGACAAGTGGCAATATCGGCACCTACTTCTGCACAACGTACAATGTGTAATGAATTGCGAATAGAGGCAGCCAATACTTCCGTTTTGTAACCGTAAATTTCATAAATATGTACTATCTGTTCGATAAGCTGAACTCCATCCCAATTGCCGTCATCAATGCGACCGATAAATGGAGAAACCATAGTAGCTCCGGCTTTGGCGGCCAACAAGGCTTGTGCTGCCGAAAATACAAGTGTACAATTCGTTTTAATTCCTTTGTCCGAAAAATATTTTATAGCCTTAATACCATCCTTTATCATAGGCACTTTCACCACGATGTTTGGATGCAAAGCAGCTAATTTCTCTCCTTCTTCCACCATACCTTTAAAGTCGGTAGAGATAACTTCAGCACTAACAGGGCCATCCACCAAATTGCAAATAGTCACATAGTGTTTCAAAATGTTTTCGTGTCCGCTAATGCCTTCTTTGGCCATCAATGAAGGATTGGTGGTTACACCATCTAAAATGCCCAAAGCTGCTGCTTCTTGAATGTCTTTTAGATTGGCGGTGTCGATGAAGAATTTCATAGTTTATGGTTTAGTAGTTAAATGAGAACTATTGCAAATATGCAACGTGCGGTTCAATAAACGCAAAAGGAGAAATAAACAAATGTGGGGAAGGCAAAAAATAGGCAAGGTCTCATATCGCACCGCTACAACCGTCTACCTTTGCTTGGTTTCCCATCTGGAGGAGTGAACAGGAGCTGATCGTATAAGCCTCGCCCGGTGCAAATATAGATGGAATGCGGAATAATCAAAGCGGTAACGAGCAGAGAATGAAATTAAAAATTACTCAGCCACCGTTTTATACTTAGAAACTCTGCGCAGCGCTTTATCCTCTTGCTGCAATCTATCTTTTTCTAAAACCCGAAGTTCATCCCAAGAAGGTGGATTAATAAGCAACTGCTGAAGTTGTTGCACTAATTTTTCTATAGCTACTTTGTCTTGAGCGGATCCGGAAATAGTAATATCTGGAATGGCTTTAGTCATTTTAAATGCGGATAAAATGAGTTTAGCAGTAGCTTCGCCATCTAAAGTTTCGTAACTATATTCTGGTAAGAAAGACATTGCAATAACTGCTCGATTATTTTTGTCATTTATATCTTGAGCTTGTGAAGCAGTAGATAGAATAATAATGAAACTAATTAGAAAAAGTTTACAGCTGTTCATGGGTTTGATTTTTAGATATTATTTAGCAATGAATCCAATAAGACTGCTGCCATAGAATGTAGCACTACCAGTGGGGACACGCCAACGAAGTTCATAAGTGTAAGTGCCGGCTGGGGGGGTGTCTACCCAAAATAAATGAGCACTGTTATCAGTTCCTGCAGTAGAATAAACAGCTGTTTCATGTAGCTGTGTGCCATTTCGAAATACACCTAATGCAAAAAAACTAGTTGTTGTGGTTTTGTTATAGTCAGCCTCACCGAGCAACATCACTTTGTCACCAGCAGCCACAGTAACTGAAATTGTTTTTAAAGCGGAGGTTAAACCAAACAGAGTGGTCGTCTCACTGTAGTAAATGGGAACTATTCCTGTTGGCCCAGTAGCACCAGTAGCGCCTGTGTTCCCTTGAATGCCTTGGATACCCTGAGGACCAGTAACTCCGTCTGCACCAGAAGCTCCAGTATTCCCTTGAATACCTTGCGCACCAGTAGCGCCTGTGTTCCCTTGAATGCCTTGGATACCCTGAGGGCCAGTAGCTCCGTCTGCACCAGAAGCTCCAGCATTCCCTTGAATGCCTTGCGCACCAGTAGCGCCTGTGTTCCCTTGCAAACCTTGAATACCCTGAGGACCAGTAACTCCGTCTGCACCAGAAGCTCCAGTATTCCCTTGAATGCCTTGCGCACCA
>CANGXE010000048.1 GCA_947457525.1 Bacteroidota bacterium
GCAGCACTTCCTGCTTTAGCAGCATCTTCTATCACAGTACCGGTGACTTGCTTCGGTGGCAACAATGGTAGCATCAACGTAACCACAAATGGTGGTACAACACCTTACAACTTCAACTGGTCAAACGGAGCAAAAACTGAAGATATCTCTAACTTGACCGCAAACGGCTATACACTAACTATCACTGATGCCAATAACTGTTCTTTGGCTACCACAACTACAATCGCTCAACCTTCTGCGGTTCAAATTTTCAGCACAATCAACAGCGCCAGCTGCAATGGTGCAGTGGACGGTTCAATCACACTAAACATCCTTGGCGGTACAGCGCCTTACAACTATACTTGGAGTAACGGTGGTAACACAAACATCAACAGCAACTTATCGGCTAGCATTTACAGCGTTACAGTTCAAGACGCCAACAACTGCTCAGATAACATTACTAACCTTATTGTTACCGAACCGGCTGTATTGACCGTTTCAGCAAATGTTTTACCGGTTGGTTGTGCTAATGTAAATGATGGTTCTATCCTTGCTGTGGCTAATGGCGGAACTGCTCCGTACAACTATAACTGGAGCAATGACGCAACTTCTGCCAACAACGCACAACTTTCAACAGGTAGCTTCGACCTTACTGTCACCGACAGCAAAGGTTGCACTGTAAGCAACAAATGGAGCATAGGTACCACCCCTCAAATTGCTGTATCAGGAGCAGTAAAAAACACCTCTTGCCCATCAGTAGAAAACGGTGCTATTGACATAACTATCACCGGAGGCACACCAAACTTCAGCATCAATTGGAACAACGGAGAAACAGTACAAAATATTAGCCAATTAGCGCAAGGCGCTTACCAAGTGGTAGTAACTGACAGCCGCAGTTGCACCGCTCAAGCAACATTCAACATCAGCTACGACTACATCCTTACTGTGGATGCTGGCAACTATACCAATATCAACCTAGGCGAAACTGCTACATTAACGGCTACCGCCAACGGAAATAACAACAACGTCTACAACTGGTCACCAAGTGTAAACGTAGAATGTGCTGCTTGCGCTACTACAACTACTCGCTCGGGCAACAACACCACGTTCACCATAAACGTGACAGATGACTACGGTTGCACAGCTTTCGACACTGTATCAGTGAGCGTAAACTCTATCACCGACTTGTTTATCCCTAGTGCTTTCACACCAAACAATGACGGCAACAACGATGTTCTCGAAATCTATGGCGACATCAACGCCATCCACTACATCGAGTTTAACATTTTCAACCGTTGGGGCGAAAAAATATTCTCTACCAACGACCCAACCTTCAAATGGGACGGCAGCTACAAAGGTCAAATGGTAGACCAAGGCGCTTACATCTACACCATGAACCTAGTTTTCATCAACGGAGTATCACGCAGCGACTACAAAGGCTCTATCACCATCATCCGCTAATTCCAACCTCTTCATATCGTTCTTGCCTTCACAAAAAAGCAACCACTCGGGGTTGCTTTTTTTAGTTTACCTCATTCCGTCTATATTTACATTACTAAAACACCTCTGCGCTATGACCACCACCCCTCCACAAAAATCCAACTGGAAAACTAAATTAATTGTTATCCTGCTATTACTTTCAACGCTAATACCAGGGGGCACTTATGCCTATTTCAATTTCACGTACAGTGAAGGTAGCAGAGCAGGCGTGTTGATTAAAGTGAGTAAGCGCGGTTACATCTTCAAGACTTATGAAGGTGAACTAAACATGGGCGGAGTAGGCAATCTACCGAATACTGCTCAACTCAATACTATTTGGAATTTTTCGGTCGCAAATGATGCTGTAGGCGAAAAGCTACATGCGTTTGAAGGCAAAAAAGTATCGTTACACTATAAAGAAAAAATCAAGGCTTTGCCTTGGGCAGGAGAAACCAACTATTTTGTAGATGACATTGTAGAAATTAAAGACTAAGAGCAAATCATTAGTTAATTACATTACTCTGTCTTCTTCATCTAAGCTAGTCACTACTCTTTAATCAACTGAATGCGAGTATAAGTGGTGTCGAAGCCGGATAAACTCCCCGACAAACTAGGGATAATATTTTTCTCGCTAATCAAATGGCGTTTTTTGATTCCCTTGTTCTTAATCTCAAACTCACCGTTGGCAAAGTTATCCAACTTTAGTTGCAACTTGTTGTAAGCACTTAGCTCCCAAAGTCCGGTAGTCACGTACGTAAAGCTGTCATTTGTGAGGTAGTAACCGATCACTAAATTATCTTCATCAAAGTTAATCTTGTATTGGCAACACTTTGAAGTAGCATCATGCCCCGGAAAAAAATTAGTCAGTTGATTGGTATTAATAGTATCAAAATACAATCCTTCCACCACCCACAATCCTTTCAATAATTGATCTTCTTGAATTTTGCGGCAAGAATTAACCATCGCCACAACAACCAACAATCCTAAAAACAAATAAGTCTTTTTCATAATCGTAAATATAGCTATCTGAAGCCTAAGGTTTCAATAAATCTTCCACTATCTTTTTCACCGGCCGGATTTCACTCACAAATTCTATGGAAGGGCCTGCGCACCACATGGTTTGATAAGAAGCCGTAAATGCGGCTTTCTCCAACAATTTCATCCCTTTATAGAACGTAATCATTTTGGTCCACTTTTTTAGGTGTTTATTCTTATTCAAAATCTTCTCTAACCAGTTTTGCTCTGTGCCGACTTCTTTTACGTAGTCCGTGTTGATGACCGTGCATCTCGAACCTGAAAGTTTGGTGGTCATTACAATGTCTTTTGCTCCGTAGCTCACACAAGCATTTTTGTAATCTTGAGTCACAGGCGCTTCGTCCGAAGCGATGAAAATGCTACCTACCGACACACCACAAGCTCCACGACTCATCATTTCGTCCAGTTGCTTTCTGTTGCCCACTCCACCGGCAGAAATAACAGGTAGTTTGCAATTCTTAGTCAATAAAGTAATTAAGTCCTTTGGTGAAATATTTCCGGCATGGCCGCCCGCTTGGTTGTTCACTGCAATAAGTGCATCTGCACCCAACGCTTCTACTTTCAAGGCATAGTCCAAATCAATCACATCGCAAAACACTTTAATGCCATGCGGTTTGCAAGCCGCAATCACTTTCTCCGGTGAGCCTAGCGAAGTTAGAATAAACCCCACTCTGTATTCTACACAAGTAGCTAGTTGCTCCTCCATTCGAATATTAGACTTATTACAAATCAAGTTGATGCCAAAGGGTTTATCTGTAGCGGCTTTAATCTCGTCTAAACCTGCACGAAATTCTTTATCCGTTCTGTAATTCAGCGCAGGAATAGCGCCTGTGATCCCTGCTTTGCAGGCTTCAATTACCATTTTGGCATTGCTTACTAAAAACATAGGTGCCATAATTACCGGATAATCAATGCCGAGCATTTCGGTAAGTGCTGTTTTCATTTTTTCCATGCTGCTAAAATATCTTTTTAGTAGATATTTTAGCTTGTTTAGCCTAGCCGACAAAGGCTTTACTTACTGCATTTATGCACATTTTTGAATGTTAAATATCCTCTGAGGTAAACGCCCCTTAAACAATTGTCACAGAATTGTCATTTAGTATAAACAAACATAATAAGGCATTAACGACCTCGTTATGAAATTGTGAAACAAAAAAATCTCTTTTTTTTTACCCACACTCTATTTTAAAGCAAAATTTTGCAAAGTCGAAATAAGAGATATTTTAGCGTTCCACATTTTTTAAACATCAATATTTTATCACTAAAAAAACCTTAAAAAACATGAGTCAGGCAAAAGCAAACACTCAGAAAAAAAGCGGATTTCCTTGGGCACTTATCGTAATCGTTATTGCTCTAGTTGTATCTCACTTAATTTTCCACATTGTCTTCGGTGATCGTAAGCACTTTATTGACGATCAAAAACATGAACCAATTCCAGGCGATTATTTCGGTATCGTTTACAAAGGAGGATTTATCGTACCTTTCTTGATGACAATGGCAATAGTTACATTCACATTTGGTATCGAGCGTTTCTTGACTTTGCGCAAAGCACAAGGTTCCGGTTCGTTGGAAGGTTTCTTACAAAAAATCAAAAATGCTTTGCACACCGGTGACATCAACACAGCCATCAGCGAGTGCACTAAGCAAAAAGGTTCTGTAGCTAACGTGGTTCAAGCCGGTTTGCACAAATACCAAGAAATGGAAAAAAGCAACGAGTTTAACTTGGAGCAAAAAGTAACCAATATCCAAAAAGAAATCGAAGAAGCTACTTCACTAGAATTACCTAGCTTGCAACAAAACTTGCCAATTTTGGCCACTGTGGCTTCTGTAGCTACACTCTTCGCTCTCTTGGGAACGGTAATCGGTATGATTAAAGCCTTCGCGGCATTGGCAACAACAGGTAATCCGGATCCGGGTGCTTTGGCTGCCGGTATATCTGAGGCCTTGATTAACACAGCTATCGGTATCGGTACTTCTGCATTTGCGATTATGTTCTACAACTACTTTACAACGCAAATCGACAGTTTGACTTACGGTATAGATGAAATTGGCTACTCTATAGCGCAAACTTTTGCCGCTACTAAGAAGTAGTCCCTTCATTTCTTCATATATCTTAAATTAAAGAGAAATGCCTAAAATAAAACCAAAAAGGAATAACCCTGTGATAGACATGACCGCCATGTGTGACGTGTCGTTCCTCTTGTTGACCTTTTTCATCTTGACGGCAAAGTTTAAACCTCAATCTATCGTAGCAGTGGATGTGCCAACCGCACGTTCCACCACGCAGATTGACAATGTAATCACCATAACATTGAATAAAGAGGGGAAAGCTTTCATATCGTTGAAAGAAAAAGCCACACGCTACGCGATGTTGGAGCAACTAGGCGAAAAGTATGGCGAATACTATCCGCAGGCAAAAGCCCTTACACAAAATCAAAAAGAATTCTTTGCGCTCACCGACACTTGGGGCACTCCTATAGAAGATATGCCACGCGTATTATCTATGGATGGTTTAGAGTTCAAAAAATATCAGGAAGATGTTATGCCGGGTATTCCTTTTGACTCTGCTCAGAACCAAATTGCTTCATGGGTACAAGCCGCACGTTATGCCACGGAAGGTAAAATCAAAATTGGTATCAAAGCCGATAAAGATGCTCCCGTGCAAAACGTAAAAGAAATCATCAATCGATTGAAGGAAAAAGATATTTATCGTTTCCTATTAATCACATCGCTCGCCACAAGCGGAGATGCTGCACCTGCCAAAGCAGAAGGTGCGGAATAGTCAATAAATTATTCACATAAACCAGGGAGGACAAAAAAATGGCAGATATAGATACCTCGGGTGGCGGGGGACACGGAAAACACAGTGGCGGCCCGCGCGCGAAAAAAATGAGTACTCGAGTTGACCTTACACCAATGGTTGACTTAGCATTCTTGCTTATATCGTTCTTCATGTTGACCACCACGCTCAACAAACCAAAAGCTATGGAGCTCAACATGCCAAAGCCGGTAGACAATAAAGAAGATGCGCAAGACGTAGGCGAATGTCAAGTATTGAACATCGTTATTGACACTTTGGATGCAGTGTGGTACTATGAAGGATTGCAAGTAGCCGGATTACAAAAAACAAGTTTCTCCGGGGAGAGTGGCATACGTAAGCAAATTTTGAAAATGATCAAAAAAGTGCCGAATGAATGTCCGCTAACCAAGAAAGGAAACAAAAGAGATGCGATAGTATTGATTAAGTTAATGGAAGGCGCACGTTACAAAAACATGGTGGACATTTTAGATGAAATGGACATCACGGATTGTAAAATTTACGCCATTCAAGAACCGGATCCCATTGAAATTGAAGCAGTGAAAAACGGGGGTACCGTTGCCACTTTTGCTAAATAGTTTTATGGAATTTTCAATGAACTGCATCTTAACATTAAACAATAATTAGCCAACACCATCTGATAATCGTAAAAAAGTAAAATAGCATGGCTACAGAAAAAAATTATTTAACCCTGTCGATGGACGATATCGTTTTCGAGAGTCGTAACAAAGACTACGGTGCGTACGAGTTACGAAAAATATCACCCAAAAACATCCGTATCGGATTGATTATTGCAGTGGTTACTTTCACGCTTGGACTCATCGCTTCACAAGTGGACTGGTCGTTTTTGGAAAAAGCGAAAGAAGAAGAGGTAGTGAACACATCTGTTACCTTAATGGAACCGCCTTCTATCAACAATGAACCACCACCACCACCACCACCACCACCACCGCCACCGCAGCGTCCTACGATTAAGTTCGTGGAGATGATTGTAAAAAAGCAAGAAGAGGTGCGTGAAGAAGAAGAAGAACCAACCAAAATTGAAGACATCAAGGATCAAACCATTGCTGAAAAAACGCAAGAAGGTGATGAAAACGCAAACGAAATGATAGAGCCGGTGGTAGCCGAAGCCCCTGTGGTAGAAGAACCTAAGGTTTTCCAGTTCGTAGAGCAAATGCCGGAGTTTCCGGGTGGCGATGTAGAATTGATGAAGTTTATTCAGAAAAACGTTCAGTATCCACAAATGGAGCGGGACAATGACATTCAAGGTCGAGTTATTTTGAAGTTTGTGGTAATGGAAGATGGAGGCGTTTCTGATGTGAGCGTGGCGAGAAGTGTAAGCCCCGGCTTAGACAAAGAAGCAGTTCGCGTAGTGAAAATGTTGCCGAAATTCAAACCGGGTAAACAACAAGGTAAAGCCGTGAGAGTATACTACAGTTTACCGGTGTTATTCAAATTACAGTAAACCAATTACTTTTGTAAAAAAATCTCGAAAAATCATAATCGTTCTGTCAGAATGGTTATGATTTTTCGCTTTAAAGCCATGAACAAATTCAATCAATTTTTCCGTACACTCTACACCCGCCCCGGCTTGATGTGGAAGTTTGGTGCAGGATTTATTTTTTTGACCATGGGTTTGGTGCTGCTGTTTGTTCCCAAGTTGACTTATGGCTTAGAAGACGGCACTAAATTCGGATTTATTGGTCTACTTATCTTATACGGTTTTTTTCGCTTAGTAACGTTTTATATTGAGTTCAAAAACAATAACGAATAGCCATGCGCTTCACCTATTATTTCATTTTTGGAATTATTTTTCTAATTACTTCTTGTGCGCAACAAGCCGAGAAAAAACCCACACCTACTACCGAAAGTAACATCGGACGTGAAAAATATTATGCCGGAAAATTAGCTATTGGTGTGGACACGTCCATAGCGCCCATCATCAAACAACAAACAGAGATTTTCACTTTCATCAACGATAGCGTACAGTTGGAAGAAACGTATGCAAACGAGGCTATTTTATTCGATAAATTCAGAAAGCGTGAAGTAGGTGTAGTGATTATTCCTCGCCAACTGTCAGCGAGTGAGATTGCGCGATTTAAAGAAAAAGATACCATCTACGTACGCCAAATACAATTAGCTTATGATGCTATAGCATTGGTTGGAAACAAGAATGGGAAAAGCCCTCAACTAAGCATAGATTGGTTGAAACAAAACTTCTCTCCTTCTTCTAAGTCATCATCCATCAAGTTAGTGTTTGACCGCACCAATGAAAGTGTACTTAAAAACACCTTAGACTTATTGGGTTACACTGACAAAGTTTCACCAAATGTATATGCCGTCAATTCATTAGATGAAGTGATAAACTATGTGGCTGCCAACAAAGATGCAATTGGTTTTATTCCTTACAGCTACATTAGCGACACAGATGAAGAGCGGGTGCGAGCTATTCTTGACCGCATCAAGTTATTGTCGCTTAGTGTGAAAGATAAAGAAGGGAAAGACCGACAAGCTAGCGCCAACCAAGCCGACATTGCTGAGGGCATTTACCCGCTTACCCAAAATATCAGTGCCCTCTCTCGGTTTAGCTATAGTGATAATTTAGAATGGTTATTCATGAATTTTATGTTTAGAGAAAAAGGCGCACGCATATTTTTGAAAGGTGGATTTGTGCCGGCCAAAATTCCTGAACGTGCAATAAATGTTAACCCCAACCCCGTTGATACAGAAAAAAATTAAACCTTCTTATACATTCATAGTCTATTAACTATTCAACCAACCAAACGAGAAAATGAGAAAATTTATTGCAGTAGCCCTTGTTGCTTTATTATCTAACAACATTTTTGCGCAGACTTTGCAGGATGCACAAAAAGAGATTGATCGCGAAAACTTTTTTAAAGCCAAACAAATTTTGAATGGCTTATTGAAAAGCGAAACAGTGAACAAAGCCGATGTATATTATTACTTAGGTAATGCCTATTTGAACAGTGAAGATGTAGACTCTGCTAAAGTGTATTACAAGTTAGTTTGGAACCCTGACAACCGTACTGCATTAGGCTATTTGGCCAATGGTCGCTTGGCTTTGCTCAACAAAAACGCAGCGGAAACTAAGTTGAACTACGACCGTGCCTTGCAGATTACAAAAATGAAAAACGCGAATATCTACTACGAAATAGGTGATTCATACATTCACCCTGAACTGAAAGACGTGAACGCAGCGATTACTAATTTAGAA
>CANGXE010000049.1 GCA_947457525.1 Bacteroidota bacterium
ACCGGATAAATCCGACAATCCCGATAATTTGAATAATTCGTGGTCTCAACCGACATTTTTTCAAACTCTTTTAAGAATTCAATCGACCAATTTCTTAAAATTAACCCATGAATACTAACACCCTAAAAATTCTGCTAGATAGTAGACAACCAAAAAGAGATAATTAATACCCAGTAAGATAGGAGTAACGTATAAGCGCAAGCAACTTTATTATCCGACAAACTATGGTTTAACGCGGGAAGAATTTGACAGTGCCATAAGTACTAAACCATCTTCCAAAATGAAAGATGTACATTACAAGTTATACCAGTTGGAACAGCTAGCTAATACCACAGTCAATGCCGCCTCACCTTACCAACTCTGAATTCTATACTAACATTCAATTTCGTTAATTTCCATAGCGTTAAATTCCCTCCAAACGATGTTTTGGATAATTGGTTATAATGTTTTTAGTATCAGTTACAATGATTTACTTTTTAAAAGAAACGCTCTACTAGATTTTTAGCATAAACAGCAGATAACTCCACCGTGGAAAAATTAAGCAACTCGCCCAGATAATAAGTATTATTAAATCCCTGTATGGATTCCAATTTGGGATAAAATCCATCCTGCATATCCTGAGTATCCACATGCGGAAAGTATTTCCATTTTACTATCTGTTCTACTTTAATCAGACTTCCACCTAACTTAGAAATGCATTCCTCGATGTTATGAAACATAGCTGCATCTGATACCGTAAAGTCGCTTAATACATAAAGGGTATAAATGTTCGTGTCAGTATATCTTTTATACCAAAAAACAGGATGTCCCTTTTTTGAAGGGCTGAAATGGGCAGGTATAAAGCCTGTTTGATTAGGAAAGTTTTCTAAACGACATAGATAAGTTATATACTCTGTATATTTTATTTTTGAAAACAATTCAGCTTCTGCCTTTGTAGTATCCATGAAACAAAAAGTTTCTTCTAAAGGGCAGGTCAACATCAATACATCTGCCCTTAACTGTTGCTTATCCGTATCTATTGTAATAACATTCTCTTTTCTGGCAATTCGTTTAATGGAGGTGTTATAAAACACCTTATGACGGTCCGCTATCTTCTTCCATAGTCCCTGAATCCCTTCAGGAAAAATGTAAATAGCTCTCCTCATATACGAAACGAGCGAAGCCCAGTCGTTATACTTCAAAGTATATGCGGCTGGCACTTCCTCCCAATACCCATAACCAAAGCCGGTAAAGAATCGCTCAAATTTATCTTCGACTAAAGGGATGTTATTCATCTTTGCCCAATGATGAAAGTTATCGAATAGTTCCAGTTCACACTGTGCCAATCCAGGCTCTTGCACCTTGGGGAATTGTAGCAACAAACGATGGTAACGCAATAACAACTGCCAGAAAAATGAAAATTTATCAGGGAAAGAAAGTGTATCCGGACATACTCCCCCGGTTTCTAAATCGAATAAATTGTCCTGACCAAAAACAACTGGTTTAATTGGGACTTCATATATCTCAACAAGATCCATAATGGTTTTGTTGTTTGCTGAAATAATACCTGCACCCAGTTCGTAACTGCGCCCTTCATATTCAACTGACCGGCATTTACCTCCGGCAAATGATTCCTTTTCAAGAATAATGACATTCGTATACCCTTTATTGAGTAAAGTTTCTGCTGCGGTTAAGCCAGCTGCTCCTGCACCTATAATAATGAATCTAGTGTCTTTGCTCTTTTTCATCACCTAATCACAGTTTAAGCCAAATGCTTCTTACTTTTTACTTTTGCGAGCATATTTTTTTTCAAAATAGACGTTGCGCATAGTACTCCACCCATCATCGCTCCAGATACTCCAGCGATAAATACATCCTGTCCGGTGAGATAGAGATTTTTGACAGGCGTTGCAGGTTTTAAAATTCTATTACGAAAACGTTCTGGTGTGTGAGCTAATCCATAAATTTCACCAAAGTCATTGTGTGTAAATGTTTTGGTAGAAAGAGGGGTAGACAATTCGTAGTAATCAATTTCGCCTTTTAAATGCGGCTTTATTTGAAACAACTTCTGCAATAATTGTTGGGCTATTTGTTCCTTTAAAGCCGTATATTCAGTTCCCCTTTTGCCCCAAATTGTATTTTCCCATTTATCAAACCATTCATAGGGCACTAGTGTCACAATTTCAATAGTGCTTTTACCCGGATACCGTTTATCCCAATCGGGGTCTTTTGCTGAAGGAAAAGAAATATAAGCCACGGGAATTGGATCCCCCTGCTGTTGATATGCAACTTGAGTTTCATCATGATTGTAGTTTGAAGAAAAAACCCAGTAGTTGCATTTGGGCAGTTGAAGTTGAGCAGCCGATTTTTTAAAACCGATATAAAGACAAACATGAGCCGTTGAGGATGACAAACATTCAACATTTTCAGTAAGCCGATATTTCCGTATAGTGTTTTCATCCAATAATTTCAGGAATGTATTCTTTATGCCTGTGTCACTGATTATCAAAGGAGCATAGATAATTTTATCATCTTTCATTTTCACTCCGACCGCTGTATTATCTTCTACTAGAATAGATTTAACTTCTGCACTATATAATACCATACCTCCATTCCCTTCTATAACCGAACTAATTGTGCTCGAAATAACCGAAGAACCACCAACGGGATAGGAAGCACCATTCATATAATGATTGGCAACCATAGCATGTATATAAAAACTACTTTTAGCAGGAGGTAAACCATAATCACCATACTGAGCAGTAAGTACGCCAATTAGCTCTTGATTATCTGTAAGTTCCTCCAGCACTTCACGAGTGGTTCTATCAGTATATTTCAGAAGAGGTTGCCGTAGAAACGAACCAATGATTTTGGATAGAACAGATGGAAGAACTTTATCAACGTAATACCCCATTCCCACGTTTTCGACTCTCGCCAATAAGTCAAAATAACGGTCTATCGAATAATGATCCTTTATAGATGGGAAATACTTTTTGAGTTGCGATTTACATCTTTCTTTTCCCTTATAAAAAGCAAATTCTCTGTCTCCAAAGACTGCCACATCATATTTCTCATCCATGGCCGTCCATTCAAGCTTCCCGTTCGTAATGTAGTCGAATACTTTTCGAACAATACTGTTTTTATCATACACATCCCCGATATAATGAAGTCCCACATCCCACTGATAACCATCTCTTTTAAAAACATGTGTATATCCACCCACAGCATAATGCTGTTCCAGGACTAATATCTTCTTACCTTCCTTTGCCAGAAGCGCAGCTATACACAAGCCTCCCATTCCCGAACCTATTACAATAGCATCAAACTTTTCGTCAATTTTCGAAAGAAGCTTATAAGAATGACCTGTTTTTTGCATCGGATATTAGTTCATTTTTATCTCAAAAGCGTGTTCATGCAGTTTGTTGCATTTCGGGTTTTGGTGAAGAAACATCAGGTGACTTATCCATGCGTCTATTTATTAAACAACAAAAATCAGCTAAAATCTTTACTTGACCGATGACCCGGATCATCAATAATTGTGAGATATATCATTTCCCAATACGGCTTGTGAAAAAAATGAACACAGTTATGTGGATGAGCCGGACACCGAGATCAATAAAGGCCGTGGCGGATTGAGCATCGAGTTTATAAAATTCATTAAACTATCGAGAATGACTTAGAATATTGATTAGCATTGCGTTAGCTCCATAATAGAGGTGGTCAAAAAAATCCGGCCTCTGCTGATTTGCAATTCTGGCCTAATATGTTCTAAGCCTCCGGCTCCTCCACTCAAAAGCTCGTTTTTCTGGTTCCCGATGGGACGTATCCCATAGGGGTCTACACCAGACAGCAAGTAGACCAGATAATAACATAAATGTAGACCCTTATGAAACGTGAAAGCAAAGCAATACAAAAGATACATTCCAGTACTTTTAAAGGAAAAACTGGATAAACTAGTTTGCCAGCGTAAAGATGACCTGTATGTCATCCTTGACCTTACACAGATTGTCCCTTAGGAGTATTCATTTACACAAAATAAAAAGCCAAATATTTAACATACTTGGCTTTTTGAAACGAGTGCATTGAATTAGAAAGTTAAGCGAAGTCCAGCACCTCCATTTAAATACTCCCCTCCACTTAATTGTTTAACTACAGTTTTTCCATCCCAATTAGAGCCTTTTGATTTTGTAGCAACATCAACAAAATTCAAATTCGAATGAAACCTACCAATCAACGATAGGTTTTTGTAGAGCTTTATATCTAGACCTCCACCAAGCTGAAACCCTAACCTAGTTACAGCGCTAAACATAGGATTATCTATTATATAAGGAGAAATATTTAACCCACCATTCAATCTGACCTTCAAAAATCTACCCAATAGGAACTCAGGCATTACACCTAAACCAATTCTGAAATTTTGCCCAATTCCGAAATTCATTGTTTGGTCATTTGAGTTATTGTCTTTAAGTAATCCAGTCAAACTTTCTTTTTCTGACAACGGGGCATGTAATGATATGTATGCACGCAGTTTTATTTCATCCATATCATTAAAAAGATAATCAAACTGTACCCCCCCAACATTGCCTACTGTGCCCTCTAGGCCATACTTCGGGTCGTTTTCATCTATAGAATTGATATAATCTAGCCTTCTTACTGGCTTTTTCAATTTATCATACTGTACTACAGATTTTGGCAAGGTGTCAACTTGATAAATCTTGCTGTACTTAGCGGGGAACCCTGATACATTAATAATGTACTCACGTAACCGCCCTCTTGACTTGGATACAGTTTTACTAAAGATTGGGTCCACCACGTAATCGCAATTGTGAGTTGTCATAAACAATTGCAAAGCATTACTTTTCAGGTCAGATAGCCTCAAGTTGAGTGGGTCTGATTTTTTCTTATTCAAGGGTGTGTTGTAAGCAACCTCTTTTCTGGCACTTTCAACTTGTAGGTCGGCAACCAATGGTCTTAATATCAATCCGCTCTGATGGGCATTCAATTGATAGTCTCTGGAATTGGTTGATTTTGTTACTAACATCTTTTTGGAGCAAGAGGAAATAACGAGCAACAAAACGATAACAGATAATTGTAAAGTATTAGAGATTTTTCTCATGGTTATTTGTTTTAAACAAAAATAATTACGCAAATGAGAAAATCAATTATTTAGGATATTAAAAATGTCTTCTGTGAGTTGCACAGAAATAAATGAAAGCAATACAAATGAGTTTAGTTTACAAGAAATATCACATCATGAATTTGCAGATATTTTTAGAGAAACAAACTGTTTAAGATTACAAGAAACACCCATTCTTAGCCTAAATCTCAATGAATAACTTAAGTGTTGATTGTTAATCGCTTAGTGCATAAAATCTCGTCCTTACAAGACAACTCTTTCAATAGTCATTAGCACAACAAGATTTTACCGCCATCAACTCTAATTCGCCTTTGTCAGATACACCAGTCGGTTCTGCATTACGGATTTTTTCTGCCAGATGCTGAACCCGCAATTTGTTTTTACAATCCAGCAGCACTTCACTCAATATTGAGTTTACATCGGGAGTGTGATAGTGTTCAATCCTGTCTGATATTAAATCATGAGCATACTGATAGTTGGCAAGAAAATAGTTACAGATTATCGTGCAAACAAGCCATGAGTCTTCTGGTTTGTAATGCTCATTAAGTTCATTTGCATACTCCAATGCTAAAGGATAATCGTCCTGATGGAAAGCATCATACATATTCTGGTATACCTTGCGTTCCATCTCTGCTATATCTCCGAATTTATACCCCAATTCACGTCTTAGGGGTATGAAGTTTTTTATCTTGGATTCATTCAGCACAAATCGCTCTTCATACCACTTGCGTAATGCTTCATGGTCATATCGGAAGCAAAATCCCAAATCACGACATTCATCGCAGAGGGTTCCGCTTTCTTCAGTAACATCATTTTTCATTCTGCTGCCTCTTTATCCTTGTTTTCCTTATTTCTTAATAAATCTGCCATGATTATTGCAGGTGCTTCCTGTTCTTCTATAAGCCTATTAAATGCCCAGTAAACATCTTTAGCGGTGTTAAAATGCATTACCAGTTGATTATATAATTCAGCATTGTATAGGAGCGGAAGCAGTAGTTCCCGTTTGTAATGATATTCAACATAATTGCTTTTTACATTGATAACAACATTGCCGTAGCTAAGGATATTATTAAAGTGTGATGCTAATACAAATACTTCAATAGCGTATTCAGTCGGAAATTCATGCAGAATTTTGACACGACAGTGGTAACATCCATCAAACACTTGGTAATAAAACTTCTCTAACTTATTCTCAGCAATCTCAAAGTGTGTTTCAATAGATTTTTCCTTCTCGAAAACGCCTGAATTAAATGCTGCCTCTGCGTGAAACTTCTTTAAATCAGCCCACAGCATATCCTCATAACACTTATGACTTAACGACAAACGATACACTCTCCTGAGATAGTATCCAACATATTTTAGAATTTCTTTCATGTTCTTCTGAAATTACATTCATGTAAATTAAAAGATTCACCAGAGCTTATCAAAGACTCAGGAGATTTTTGGCGGGAAAATTTTACAAACGCTCTGCTGTCAAAGAATCGAAAAGAATTTTTTGGTGGAAAATTTTTTGAATTAGCTATAGGCAAATAATAATTAGCCTTTTTACGTTGAGGTAAAAAAGAGCATTATGAGCAAGTCAAAAAATAGCAAGTAATCATAAATTTTCCAGTTTTATCTGTAATTCTTACTTTCAAAGGACGACCAGAAACTACATCAACAATACTACGTTTCAGCTGATTTTATAAATCAAATATGAATTTTGGGAAGGGGGGTGAGCGCAACTGGGGGGATGGGTAATTGGTGTTACTTACGTAAACTTATACCCTTCGGGAGTTGAGGTGATGTTCCTCTTACTTTATCTAAAACAACTGATATGTAAATAGCTCCGCTATGCTTTGCAGTTGAAGTATGGCTTCATCATATTACTTAATCTCAACTAAACTGTATAAGCTTCGCTTTGCTTATAGTTGAAGTATATGTATTCAAATACTTTAATTTCAACTTAATCTTTCATCAGCTCCGCTGTATCTAAAGTTGAGATATGCTTTGTTTTACTTTATATATTTCAACCTACTTTTAATGGCTTCGCCATATCTTCTAGTTGAAGTGATGATGATTTTAAATAAATTAAGATGAAGTAACCTTATCTTACTTAGGATAAAAAAAGATAGCCGCAGGCCAAATAATTAGCTTTTATAACTGATATTATATTTCTTATTATATCTATTCTTATTATGTTATTATAATTGATATTATATGTTCCCATATGAATGGTAGGAGGTTCAACACTATTTAAGTAGGAGGCCTACCATCAAAATAGGATACCCGTACTTTATTTTTAGCAGGAGGTATGCTTTTTTGTGGGAGGAGTATATTTATTTAATAGGGGGAGGTTATTTCACTTGCATCCATGAAAAAATAATCGTATACTTGTATAAGTTGATATATAGATGTGCTAGCAGCTAATCTTCAACCTAAAATAAGCGGTGCCTTCATTAAATAATCTACCGCAAGAAGGCAATATTTCATAATGAAAAAATTAAGAGATGTCGTTCCAACGGAACAACTAGATTCATTTCTACGGGTATATCCCCGTGTCCTTGCCGACACAGATTTAAACCCACTTCAGAAACTAATTCTTTCTGATATCCTTTCCTATCAATTACGAGGCCAAAGCTACTTCAAGTCAAGCAGTGAAGTAGGAGAATTACTTGGAGGTTATAAGACAAAAACCATCCAATCTGCTTTTCAGCAACTAGCAAAGCTCGGTTACATCACCTCAATGATTAAGGAGGGAAACAAAAAGAACTATACCCTTAGACATGCCAGTGTGGTTGATATGGAATACTGGGTGCAGAGTGCTGAATTCCTGAAAGGTAGAAAACGAAAAGTAATTGTTTCAGCACCTTCAACCGATAAAAATGAGGCAGAGCAGGAGCAATCACCAGATAATGCATCAATAACAAACGAACAAGCCACTCAAATACTATGGGCTCATGCGCCAACCAATATCAATGAAAAACCACAGGAAATTGAAGGTGTTTTGTTTATCAATATCGACTTCATTTCACATTCACTAATGACAAAAAGTGTTTTGCTAGAGCTGGAGGAGCAAGGGGAAAAATTGAATTTCATTCAAGGGGCGGTGTTTGATAAAGAAGGGGTCTTCTCTGTAGAGTTTGTGATACGTGTAAATGAAGATGGCAGGGAAAGATATATGCTAAAGAATTTTATTTGCAGCCCTGAGTAAAAATAGCGGACAAGGATGATTGCAAGGAGTAGATTAAGGTTAAAATCATCTATTCAGCGGTGAAATAGTACAGATAAACAAAATCATCCGCTAGGGTCAGGTATCGAGTTCCAAGCCCCTCTGTAATCATTGGTGGCAGGTCATAAGGCAAATCCAGATTGGCAAGGATTTCAAACTCATTGGCCAGTGCATCCAGAATATCCTCACTGGGCTGTCG
>CANGXE010000050.1 GCA_947457525.1 Bacteroidota bacterium
ATGCTTTAGACACCACCCAAAACCCAATTAAAGTCAACTGTTACGGAGGTATTTTTCAAGCGTTTGACAAGGAATTCATGTTGCAATTTGACGGAGAAAAACCTATTGGGTTATATCGCTATAAAATAGACCCAAGGCTCACTACCAACCGATTGGGCGACCCGACTATCCACGCTAACCATTTAGTTTTAGCGTTGAAAGCCTACATCCAGCAGTACACCTATCGAGTAAAAAACAATAAATTAACGCCATGAAAATTATCGGCATTATTCCCGCTCGTTTTGCATCCTCTCGATTTCCGGGCAAACCGCTTGTTGACATTGGCGGCAAAACTATGATTAGACGGGTTTATGAGCAAAGTAAAAAAGCCAAATTGCTCACAGATGTAATCGTGGCCACTGACGACAAACGGATTTTTGATGAAGTAAAAAACTTTGGTGGAAACGTGATGATGACAGCTGCCAAACACACCAACGGCACAGAGCGATGTGCAGAAATTGCCAAGAAAATTGATGCCGATTTTATCATTAATATCCAAGGCGATGAGCCGTTTATTCATCCCGCACAAATAGACCAATTAGCGAAATGCCTCACAAACACAGCCACACGTTCCGACATTGCTACCCTTATTACTCCAACCGTTTTTGATAAATCATTGGAAAATCCGGCTCGCATAAAAGTGACCGTCAATAAAACTCTCGAGGCTATCTACTTCAGTCGGTCAGTTATTCCTTTTGTTCGAAACAAAGAACATTTGGCAAAAGCAAGGTTCTTTCAACATATAGGCATTTATGGTTTTAAACGAGAAACGCTGCTTCATTTAGTAAAACTTAAGCCGAGCCATCTTGAACTAGCCGAAAGTTTGGAGCAACTTCGCTGGCTGGAAAATGGTTTTTCTATACAATGCGCCATTACCAAGCACCAAAGCCATTCGGTAGATACCCCAGCCGACCTCAAAAAGTTAATTAAACAACATTTCGGCAAATAGCCGAAAATTGATTTATCAAAATGTTAATTCAACATTCAAAAAATAGAGTAACTTTCTGTTAACACAAATTGCCGCCAATTAGTCTTACATTTGCGCCCGATTATGAAAAAACTGTTTTCCTCTCTCTTTCTTCTATTGTTTTCAGTAGCTGTATTTGCTCAAATTCCCACAAAATGTTTTGAAATTGAAAGTATCTTGGTGGATGCTTGTAGTAATCCCGAAGGGGAAAATGAAATGGTTCGCTTCAAAGTGGGACCTGCACCATTGAATTTAAACAACTTGAATGTTACTTGGCCAAACGCTACTAATCCATGGTTGGGAAATTGTCAGAACGCCACTACCGCCAACTTAGTCACCGCACTAAACGCTACCATTCAAGGTTGTGGTAGAATTATTGCACCAACAGGAGGAATTCTACCAACGGGTGCTCAAGTTATTTTAATCACTAGCACAAATCTTCAGGTTTTAGCTAATTCATTCGCCAACTTGAACGATACGATTTATGCAATCTTCCAATGTTCGGGTAATACTGCCGGTCATTTTGGTAACTCCGGCACCGGATTACGTACATTAACTATGTCATTTAATCCACCAAGCGGTTGTGGTGACACGGTTACTTACGACAGAGCATTATTGGTAAATATCAACGGCACCACCGGAGGAAGCTCTGCCTTGCAAGAAGGTTCATCCGTGAATTATAGTTGGAACGGCACACCTTCTTACTACAATAACGGTTGTGTGGCTCCAATTGTGGAGTTATTAATTTCTATCAACGGAGATAGCTGTGCCAACTCAGCCAAAACTTTTTCTCTATCTAGCAACACTAACGTCAACAACATTAGTTGGAACTTTGGCAACCCGGCAAGTGGGGTGAATAACACAGCCAACACTTTAAGCGCGCCACACACTTTCACCGGCCCGGGTACTTATACTATCACCGCCACCATCACCGGTGCTTGTGGAACATATACCAAAGATACCACCATTTCTATAGTGAGTTGTGGAACCGTATGCAACCCAACTGCTCAAGTGACTTCAGTCGGAACATGCACAGGTACACCTATTTCTTTTACCGCTACTGCCGATAGCACGATTGCCAGCGTAAGTTGGAATTTTGGCGACCCGAATAGTGGTGCAAGCAATATTTCAAGTGGCATAACTCCTTCCCATGTTTTTGGTCAACAAGGCGCATATACAATAACAGCAACAGTTACCTCAAATTGTGGCACAGTAGTTACCGTTACGTATAACTTAACTATCACCAATTGCCCAACAAATACCATTACCGGTATAAAAATTGCAGGTGACACTTGTACATTGATGTTGAGTATCCAGGCCGAAGGTCAAAGCAGTTCTCCATTTTTCTTTTGGAACTTTGGAGACCCGGCTAGTGGCACTAATGATACTACAACGATAGTTGGAAATAGTCCAAATCCTTTCCCAACACATTCTTTTAGTGGCCCTGGCATTTACACAGTATGTGTTTCGTACCAAGAACCGGGTTTCTCAGTCACGACTATCTGCCGTACGATATCCATAGGACTATGCTGCAATGGATTAATTGCCTCATCTGACACTTGTCTACAAAACAGTATCCCGTTTTCTGTTGTTTCCTCCTCAAATATCACTTCAATTAACTGGAACTTTGGCGACCCAAACAGCGGAGCTAACAATACAAGTATATCACTCTCTCCTAATCATGTATTCTCAAGCACCGGGAATTACACTGTCACAGCCAATGTAACAGCTACAGGTTGTAACGCATTTACATTGGCTTATCCAATAAATATTATCAGCTGTACACAAAATCCAATTTGTAACCCTACATCCGTAATTACTTCAGTGGGAACTTGCATTGAAAATGCGGTAAGTTTTACAGCAACTACTGACAGTTCCATTGCAAGTGTGAGTTGGAACTTTGGCGACCCCAGCAGCCCAAGCAACATCGCCAACGGAACTTCTACCACACACCTATTTTCTGGCGTTGGCACTTATACCGTTACCGCTACGGTTACTACAAATTGCGGAACTATTACTACCGCTACTTACACGGTGAATATTGTTACTTGTGTCAATCCAAATCCCATCTGCGAAGCTACCATTTCAAGCAGCTTTAGCTGTTTAGATTTTCCGGCAACTTTTGCAATCGCTGCAGACAGCAGCATTTTGAGTGTAAACTGGAACTTTGATGACCCTAACAGCAACAACAACACGGCAAGTGGAATAACTACAGCACATGAATTCTCTGCTCCGGATAGTTACAACGTAACAGCTATTGTGGAACTCAGTTGTGGATTCGATACTTTATCAAGGTTAGTACAAGTTGACACTTGCGCCACTCCTCCTACAGATTTGTGTCCAGCGCTATCCATCCCGAATGCGTTTACACCAAATGGTGATGGTAAAAATGATGATTTCAAAATCTTAAATCAGGCAAGTTATCAATCGCTACAACTAAACGTCTTTAACCGTTGGGGTGAGTTAGTGTTCTCCGGCAGTGCATCCTCTGCTTGGGATGGCACTTTCAGAGGACAATCTCAGTCGATGGGTGTTTATGTCTACACCGCTACAGGCGTATGCCTGAATGGCAAAAAAGTAGGCATGAATGGCAGTGTAACCTTATTGCGATAATAGATTAGGCATTATTCCTGATTTTTTTAGTAGTATCCATAATAACAAATTAAAAGCCCAGTCCACAAATAGTAGACTGGGCTTTTAAAATTAGTTGATAGAAAGTTATATCTCTCTAGAAGTATCAAACTGCTCGAGGTAGTCGGCAACTTTACGCACAAAAGCACCACCCACCGAACCGTCAATGATACGGTGATCGTAAGAATGTGAGAGGAACATCATGTGGCGAATACCGATGGTGTCGCCCGCTTCAGTTTCAATAACAACCGGTTTCTTTTTGATAGCACCTGTAGCAAGAATGGCCACTTGCGGTTGAAGAATAACCGGAGTACCCATCAAATTGCCGAAAGTACCCACATTGGAAACAGTATAGGTGCCCCCTTCTATTTCATCTGCTTTCAACTTGCCTTGACGGGCGCGGTTAGCCAAGTCATTTACTTTTTTGGCTAAACCAACAAGGTTGAGTTGATCAGCATTTTTAATCACCGGCACAATCAAATTTCCATTAGCTAAAGCCGCAGCCATGCCAATGTTATAATCTTTACGGTAGATAATATTGTTGCCATCGATTGATGAATTTACCACAGGATAGTCGCGCAGGGCTTTGCAAATGGCTTCAATAAAAATTGGGGTAAACGTGAGATTTTCGCCATACAACTCGGCAAACTTCTTCTTCATTTTATTACGCCAAAGCACAATATTGGTCACATCGGCCTCCACAAAAGAGGTGACGTGAGCAGAAGTGTGCTTGCTATTAACCATATTTTGCGCAATGAGTTTGCGCATGCGGTCCATTTCTACAATCTCTACGTTTCCGCTGTATGATTTTGCCGGAGCTACTTTTACTTCTTCCGCTTTTGTTTCTTGGGTTGGAGTCACCAAAGTTTCTGCTTTTGGAGTAGGGGCAGCACTTCTGTTTTCTACATATTGAAGAATGTCTTTCTTGGTCACTCTGCCACCGGCTCCTGTGCCTGCTATCTGCTCTAACTCGACCATCGAAACGCCTTCTTGGCGGGCAATGTTCAACACCAAAGGAGAATAAAAACGATCGCCACCCACATTGCTCACTGCCGGAGTGGTTTTTACCTCGGCCGTGGTAGTGGCCACTTTAGCTACTTCAGTTTTGGGCGCCACGGGAACAGCCACAGCTGCTCCACTTGCTTCGGTATCCATTTCCGCCACTACTTTGCCCACTGCCACCACATCGCCTTCGTTGAAAAGTAATGCGGTAATGACACCGGCCACAGGTGAAGGCACTTCGCTATCTACTTTATCCGTAGCAATCTCCAAAACGACCTCATCTAACTTTACGGTATCGCCTACTTTTTTCAACCATTTGAGAATAGTTGCTTCGGTAATACTTTCGCCCATTTTGGGCATAATCAATTCAAACTTGGCCATAGTGTTGGTTTAATGGGGGCTAAAATAAACGGATTGGCGAAAATTGAAAAAGATAGCTACTAACACTCGGTTAGCAGTGCGATAAATAGTAAAACAGGAATAATTAAGACTGTTGTGCTTTTTTCACAGAACGTCTCCAGAAATAAGCAATCGTTCCGATGATGATGTATGGAGTTAAAAACAAATACATCACTCCTTTATTTAAGCCATGAGCGGCTGAGGAACCCGCATCGTTGGATGTTTCGGCTGTAGCGGTACACATGGCGCATTGGGCAGTAGCGTCTGTTTGAAACACCAAAACTAACAATACCAAAAGGGAAATAGAAAAAAGTAACTTACGTGTTTTCATAAATGCAAAATTAAAAACTAATCTAATTGACTTTGCTGAGTTTTATCAGGTGTAGTAAGGGGAAATGAATAAGTAAACAATCACTCCGGTTACCGATACATACAACCAAAGAGGAAATGTGTAGCGAGCTATTTTTTTATGCGCCGCAAACTCTCCTACTAAACTGCGATAAGCCGTCAATAAAATGAAAGGTAAAATAACCGCAGCCAAAATGATGTGCGAAATCAAAATGAAAAAGTAAACGTAGCGGATGTTTCCCTCGCCACCAAAAGCGGTATCCCCCGCAAAAAGATGATGAGCAATGTAAGACACCAAAAATAGTGAAGAAAGGATGATAGCTCCAAACATCAAGTTTTTGTGTGCTTCGTAGTTCTTTTGTTTTACCATAATGATAGCCAAAATTAGTAGCACGGACACTAATGAGTTGATGGTAGCATTAATCGTAGCAAAAACATGTGGATTGAACCCAAGGTCAACCTCAACCGTCACTTTGCTCAACACAACAACTGCAATAAAAACCACAGCACTTAAAACACCAATTAACTGATAGGCGAGTTTGTCATTCTTTTGAATAATTGCTTTCAACATAATTTTACAATAGTTTTTTTCCGTTTTTAAACTTAAATCCTTTTTCTGTTTCGCGCAGCAAAAGAACAATGTCACCCATCAGTTTGTTCACGCGTACACTATCCACTCCGCTGTAGTAGCCTCGAATGTTTCCATTCCAATCCACCAACACGAGTTTTTCGCTGTGAATAAATGCTTCGTTACCTGTGCCGTCATTGTCTTTGGCGGTGACATAGAAACCGTCTTTTGCTAGCTCATAAACATCTTCTTTAGAAGTACGCAAAAAATACCATTTACCCGGCACTGCGTTGAAGCGGTCGGCATAAGCCCGAAGCTCCGGCAAGCTGTCATGCTTTGGGTCAACGGTGATGGACACAATTTTGAAGTTATGGTCTTTAACAAAGGCTTGTTGAACCCGCTCCAAACTGCTGCTCAGCGTAGGGCAAATGCCGCCACAAGAAGCAAAAAAGAAATCCAACACATAAATGTTTCCGGCTAAGGAATCTAGCTCTAATGAATCCCCATTCAGCGTTTGCAATTTGTAATTTGGAATGCGGTGGTAAACCGAATCGATTTTCAAATTTCCCTTGTCATCCAACACTTGAAGCGTGTCGGTGGCGTAAAGTCGCTGAGGTGTTTTAGGACGTTTGATTTTGCTCAACGGCTTGAACATGAAAAAGAAAAAGAACGGCAGTGCGATAACTATACCGAGCGCAAATATTTTGATTTTTTTATCGTCCATCCTTGTTTGAAATAATGTGCAATCTTACAACAGAAAAAACAAATTGTGGTTCTAAACTTTAAATATTAAAGCGAAAGGTGACCACTTTGCTACAAAACGGCTCAAAGCTATGATTGAACGTTTTAATGCACAATACCTCCCACAGAAGTAATAATATATCGATGAATTGAAGTTTTGCTTGTTAATTTGTCTTCAAATTCACCTTTTTCATATGCGTTTATCTTCCTCACTTTACATTGTCAGCTTATTGACACTCACTGCAATTGCTTCGTCTTGTAAGACAAACGAAACGGTGAAGCCCATCAAAAAAAACTTAACGGAAGCAGTGTATGCCTCCGGCTTTTTGGTGGCCGAAAACGAATACAATGTATTTGCGCTAAGCGATGGCTACATTGTAGAAAAACCTAAAAAATCGGGCGACTTGGTGACTAAAGGCGAAACGATTTTGCGCATACAAAGCGATGCGCCTTCAGCAAAAATGGATGCTGCAATAGCTGCAGCAGAAATAGCCAGACAAAACACAGGAAACAACTCAACTATTTTAAACGAACTAAAACTCAAAATGAGTAACGCAGCAGCTAAGATGAGCAACGACTCCATCAACTTCGTTCGCTTTAAAAACATGTTTAATGCCGGAGCTGCCACTAAAACACAATATGACCAAACGGCATTAGCTTATGAAAGCGCTGGCAGAGATTATTTAGCCTTAAAAGAACAATATGCGAAGGCAGTGGACCAAACAAAAATGGAGTTTAAGAATGCCCAAAGCAATGTGGCCGCATCAGGGTTTGATTTGTCAAACTATGTGATAAAAAGTGCCATGAATGGCCGTCTTTTCGAACTAAAAAAAGAGTTAGGTGAGTTAGTGCGCAGAACAGACATTGTTGCCGTGGTGGGCGATGCGGAAAAGAAACTCATTCAGCTTAACGTTGACCAATCTGACATTAGCAAAATCAAAGTAGGTCAAACTGTTATCGTAAAAATGGACATCAGCGCCAACAAAACCTACAACGCTCAGATTTCAAAAATCTATCCGGCTATGAATAAGAATGATCAATCATTTTTAGTTGAAGCTGAGTTTGCAGACAGCACTCGTTTTGATTTTATACACGCCTCGGTGGAAGCCAACATAATTATAGAAGAAAAACAAAACGTGTTGGTCATCCCCAAATCTGCACTCCGTGGCGAAAACGAAGTAGAAGTAAAACAGCTCACCGGAAACAAAAAAGTGACAATTAAGAAAGGATTGGAAAATTTAGAATACGTGGAGGTGTTGGAAGGGGTTAGCGAAACTGATGAAATAATCATTCCTAAAAAGTAGTGAACCATGAAACTACCCGTAAATCTTGAAATAGCCAAAACACATTTGGTATCTAAACCTCGGCAAACCATCATCGCTATGCTGGGTGTGACGTTTGGCATTGGGATGTACATTTTGATGATTAGCTTCATGAGTGGATTCAACGAGTATTTACAAGACTCAATGCTTTCCTCCACACCCGATTTGCGAATTTATAATGACATCAAAACAGATTACAGCCGCTCGATTGTAGACGAAACGATTGACACCGCCTCCACCATAAGCGTTATTCATCATCCAAAACCAAAAAATATAACCCCAAGCATTCGCACTGCTCAACGCATCATTCAAGACTTAGAG
>CANGXE010000051.1 GCA_947457525.1 Bacteroidota bacterium
ATGTAACATGTATGGAGGCCGTATCACCTGGTTTAACCGGTTCTTTTGGATATTCGGGTACGGTACAACCGCATGAACCAAAGGCTCGAGCAATGACTAAGTTGTGTTCTCCGGTGTTGATGATTCGGAAAGTGTGTTCAGCTTTGTCACCTTGCATTAAGGTATCGAAGTGAAATACCGATGAATCTACATAAGTAACTATGGTGGTGTCTTTCAAAACTTCGGAATCAAGCACAACTTCTTTAGGCAATTCGCCTTTTTTGCGACAAGAAACTGTACCGAATATAAATAGTGCGGTAAGCGATAAAAGAATAGTGTTTTTCATAGCGACCGCAAATATAGTTTTTTAGGCAAGTCTGCAAGTCGGCTTTATCAGTAATTATGAAATCTACTGTATACGATTGATGTAGGTTATTGTGCCAACTTGAATTTCCTCGGCATTTTGGTCAACGTTGAAAGTAGCCAATCTAGCCGCTTGAAGTGCATTTTGTACATTACATTCATCGGAAACTGTTGAGCCTTGCAATCTAAATTTGGCTTCTACTACTTTTCCGTTTCGGTCTACTTTTATTGCAATGACCACCGTTCCTCGGCTATTGCAGGCTGTTGGATTGGGTAAAGCAATTTTCTTTCTTCCTTTCAAACTGAACCCTCCATTCAAGTCGCCTTTGCCGCCACCCGAGCCGGAACCTGAACCGCCATCGCCTAAGTAGCTTTTAGAGTTGGGGTCTCCATCAGGCTTGCCTTGGTCTCCTTTGCCACCTCCGGTACCATCGCCAGTGCTATTATTCGGTTTGCCAAAGGCACCCTTGGTGAAAATAGCGTTTGGGTCGGCTTGAGGTGTAGTGGGAGTAGTATTGGTGGTTGTACTGTTAGATTTTGTAGTGTTAGTTGTGGTTACCGGTTTTGGGTTGGGCTTAAACACCGCATCGTTATTTACTTTTGGTTTGGGTTTGTCCTCCACTTTTGGTGCTACGACATCACTTTCTTCTATATCTTGGGACAACACTTCTTCAGATGTGCTTTCAGTTGGCGAGGCGTTTGCTGCAGCGGCAGAGTTTTCCATCGGACCAGGGTTATAGCTAAACGGCTGAGTTTCGCCACTTCCCACTTCATCAAAACCAAAATTTACGGACATTCCGCCTGCGTTATCCTCAAAAGGTGGGTCAGGAGTGTGGAGTACGGAAAACAGCAATGCCAGAATGATTAAGGCATGCAAAACCACCGTCACAGTAACGGATATTCCGGTTTTGTTGCGCTTAAACCGCTTTTCTTCTGCTTCAAATGGACTGGCAAACATGTTTTCTGGGTGGTTTATTTATAGCTTAATGATGTGTGATGAATGGCTATTCCACAAAATGCTAATTATTGTACTTTTTAGATTTGACTTTGAGTTTTTTTAATTTTTTATTGGGTTTATTGTAATTCAACTTGTTTAAACAATCATTCACTTTGATAATTTGTTATTCTATTTTGGTCTTGTATACTATTTATTTGTAGTGGCAAGAACCATCTTTAGTTTTAAATCACTGCCTACGGTCATTACGTCTACTAAATCTTGAACCGAAATCTTCCGACTGGCTTGTAACACAATGGTGGACTCTTGAGCGGTGTCTTTGCCGGCAATTTCCGTCAAGGTTGGTTTTAGTTGGTCAAAAGTGATGGGTTGGTCGTTGATGTAATACTGTAGATTGCTGTCTACCGCCAACACGATATTTTGTTTACTCACAGCTTTGCCTGCGCTGGTTTTGGGTAAGTTTATCTTAATGACCGATGGCGCCACCATGGTGCTCATAATGAGAAAAAACAACATCAAGAAGAACATAATGTCGTTCAACGAATGGGTATTTAGCTCAGAAGTGGTGCGCGATCTTCTACGAAGTTGCATAAGCTTATTTAGTCGGTTCTTGGATGAGGTCAATAAACTCTACAGTGGTGCTTTCTAATTGAAAACTCACACGGTCAATCATGGCATTGAGGTAGTGAAAACCGATGTGTGCCAAAATACCGACAACCAATCCGGCTGCTGAAGTAATCATCTTTTCGTATAGACCACCCGCTATCAAACTGATGCTGATATTATCGGCTAAAGATATGTTGTAGAAAATTCGGATAACACCGCTAATTGTCCCTACGAAACCAAACATCGGGGCGATACCTGCAATGATACCCAAGTAGGAGAGGTTCTTCTCTAGCTTGTAAATTTCTAATTTACCGGTATTTTCTACTGCGCTTTCAATTTCTTTAACGGGTTTGCCTAAGCGTTTAATCCCTTTTTCAAGCAAACGAGCAATTGGCGTGTTGGTGCTTTTGCACATACTTAATGCTGCATCAGTTTTCCCGTCCAACAGCATCGTTTTTACATTAGTCATAAACCCAGGGTCTACTTTCGAAGCTTGGCTGATAGTGATATAGCGTTCTACTATAAGATACACCGCCATAATCGACAAGAAACCAATCGGAAGCATTACCCAACCACCTTTCAAAATCAGGTCGAGTAAACTGAGCGATGGAGTGGTTGTAGCTGCTGCGGCAGTGGCGGTGGTAGCGCCTTCGGTCACGATTTGAAGCAATGTCATAAGCTGTTTTTGATTAAACGTGGTTTTGTATCAAATTGATATGACAAAGTTGTTTAGTTCAGTGATTACAAGGTGTGTACTAGTAAACGAAGCCCGTGTGGATTGTTGCTTCTATAAGACAAGAGCATTTAGCTATTTTCACCTTTACCATAATTTACCAAATAACCAAAACCCGCTGCGGTGAAGAACATAATGAGGCTGTAGATAGCTGCGGGAATGGCCATCATCGGGTTGCCGATGGCGTTCATAGCGATGAACATGGCGAGTGTACCGTTATGAATACCAATTTCCATACCTATTGATATAGCCTGTGTTTTACTCACTTTGAAGAGCTGCGGCACAAAATAGCCAAGGCTCATGCTGGCCAAGTTAAATACCAAAGCTGTGATGCCCACCTCTTTAAAATATTTCGCCACCAATTCATATTGTTGCGACACCGCCAATATGATAATGATAGCCAAAAATGCTGCCGAGGCAATCTTCACGGTTTTTTCGGCTTTAACCGCAAAGCCGGGAAAACGAAAGCGAACCAACATACCTAGCACCACCGGTACCAGCACCACAGAAAACACTTCTATCACCTTCCGGAAAGGCATAGGTACATCTTGCCCGCTTTCCATAAAGTAAGCCAATGAAGCGTTGACAATAAGCGGCAAGCTAATCAACGTCAACACGCTGTTCACGGCCGTGAGCGATACGTTTAACGCCACATCGCCTTTCGACAAGTGGCTGTAAAGATTGGCTGAAGCACCACCGGGCGAAGCAGAAAGCAACATAAACCCTACCGCTAAGGCAGGCGGCAAGTCACTTATCAGCACAATGGCGAAACAAATCAGCGGCAGGAGCAACATCTGGCAGACCAATCCAATAATCATGGCCTTGGGGTACACTACTACGCGCTTAAAGTCGGCCACGGTGAGCGACAAACCCAATCCCAACATAATCACCCCAATGGCTACCGGCATTAGGATTTCGGTAAGTATGTTTTGTGGCATAAACGAATTAAGTGTAAAAAAACCATATGTAATAAGTTTCAAAATAAATATTGCTGTAATCGCACTAGTCAAGAACATCAATATGACGATTTTAATAGCTGATTGTCAATAAGTAGCGAATAATTCGCATTTTACAATAGTGTATTCTAAAAGTATAGCTTATGTTCGCATTATTAATTAACAAAACCATAACTAAATGGCAAAACATGCTTTAGATTTTATTGTGGCAAAAACAGATGCTGCAAAAAATCGTTACAAATCCGGTAACAAACCTTCTTTCGGACATTTTGTAGAAGACTACATCAACGGAAGAATTGACATCAAAGGCGACTTTCAAGAATTTATGATGGCGCGCAACGAATACTTTGATTATACACTTACCGCGCATCACATCAAATTTTTCTTTACACGAATGATACCCGAAGTGTTGATCCACTCCAAAAGTCAGGATGAGCGCATTGTTCGTGAACACTATGACCGTGGTAATGATTTCTTCGCTGCTTTCTTAGGGCCACGTATGGTGTATACCAGCGGTTTTTGGATGGATACAAAAACGGAAGATTTAGAAATAGCACAAGACCGCAAGATGCAGATGGTTTGCCAAAAACTGCACATGAAGCCCGGCAAACGCCACCTCGACATCGGTTGCGGCTGGGGAACACTCGTCACCTACAGTGCTAAACACTTTGGTGTTGACGCAACAGGTGTCACGATTGCACAAGAAGGTGCAGACTGGGGCAACAAACAAATAGCTGACAACGGAGTGTCGGATCGCGCGCGCATTTTGCGCATGGACTACCGCGACATTCCCAACCAAAAATGGGACTACATCACTTGCTTAGAAATGGGCGAACACGTGGGTATTCGCAAATTTCAACGTTTTATCAATCAGATTTATGGATTGCTAGAAGACGATGGAATGTTCTACATCCAACAAGCCGGTCTTCGCGCTAACCCGGGTATTTTGCACAAAGGACAACACTGGCAAGATTTGATTTGGGGATTATTTATGAATGAATATATTTTCTCCGGAGCAGATGCTTCAACACCTTTGGCTTTCTTGGTAAACAGTCTTCAAGAAGCTAACTTCGAAGTAGTGACTACTGAGAATATTGGCATTCACTATTCGCATACCATTCAGTGTTGGTATAACAATTGGATGAGCAATGCGGAGTTTATCAAGGGGAAATATGGTGAATGGTGGTTCCGCTTATGGCAAATATTCTTGAAATGGAGTGTGGACATTGCTGCGCAAGGTTCATCTACTTGCTGGAGTATCTCCGCGCACAAAAACTTCAACAATACCGACCGCAACAAATATATCTCACAACATGCCGAACTTGGCGCACGTATGGATTTAGTTAATCCAATACGACTTTAGTTTAAAGTCTAACTAAAAAAAATCCCGACTAATCCTCGGGATTTTTTTTGCTCATTTTTTAATATCTGAGCTTAGCACTAAGTGAAAATGAATGACTATCTAACAGGGAATGACAATGAATTTACTTTTTAAAAGCAAGTTTATTCATCCACCAAATCACCATTAAAAATATAATACCGTAGGTAACTGCCACATATAAGTATTCGTGAGCAAACTGGAAATATTCTTTATGGTGTACTTGAATTAAAATAAGTGCCAGTAGTCTGAATACATTAATCCAGAAAATTAAGATGAGCCCCATCGGAATAAACCAAACTTTAGCCTTATGGTTATTTCCAAATAAAAGGATGATACCTGAAAAAATAAACAATGGCGCAATGCCTAAGCACAAGTCACTAAAGTAAATCCCCCTAGCGCCTTCCACCACAATATTTCTCCCTTGGTGTACAAATTTGTAGCCCAAAACAGATAAAATAGCAGCATCACAATTGGCTAATAAATTGCCGATGAAGTCATAAAACCAGCTCCATCCACCCCATAAGAAACCCGGATATGTTTCTCCAAGATACTTTAGGCATCGCCATATAAAGTAGACCAATGAAACCTTGATGACAAACTCAACCGGTTCTATCAAGTTCTTATCTCGAATAAATTTTCTAAGTATAGAATTGAGCATAGGTATATATAATAAAACCGCTACTTTATGGGTAGCGATTTTATTTATAGATTTAAGTAATTATTCTCCGTTTTTCTGTTTGTTACGGTCGTAGAGTTTTTTAGCTCCATAAGCAATACTCGCTCCCAGGACACTAATCACACCACCGTCAATTGGCACCGGATCAGATCCGGGAGGAGGAAGTTGAGCATAAGCTACATAGGTAGAGCCAATGATTAGAAAAAGAATTACAGCAGATGCGCTAATTATATTTTTCATGTTGTTTATTTTTTTGGTTTTTTAAATCGTTAGCTTATTGCTTAATCATTTTTTTAGTGATGGTATTGTTACCATTCAATTTTACGGTATAAACACCTGAAGCTAGGTTCCTGATATCAAAAGACTTATTGTTTTCGTTGGCTGCAATGCGATCAGATACTACTAATTTACCGTTGATATCTAGCACTTGTAACTCACTAAAGCCATGATTTGCTTCCATCATAATTGTGGCGCGACCGGCAGTAGGGTTAGGGAACATCGTTACACGGTTCTCAAGAACATTAGCAATACTTGAAACTGCACTTGCATTAAAATGCAGCACAAAGCGGTTAGGATTATCGGTAGTTTGCGCAGCAAAAGTATGTACATAGCCTTCAGTTACCGAATACATATTGCCAGTGGTTAGATCTTTTAACATCACTGTGGCATTAGCTACATTAATACCATTAAAAGTGATGGTACAATTTCCATTAATACCTACATGTAATGAAAGCGGAACTGATTTAGTTTCTCCTTGAGTTAAAAGTGGAAGCGCATTGTAGGCTAAGAACTCACCGTTTTGCTCAATAGTGTAGATATAAGGACGATCAACCAAACCGAATAAACGATTAGCATCATAAGCTGCATCAAATGCATCAGTAGCACCGTCAACAAAGTTTAGAGAAGCTGTATTGCTGTTTACCCCGTCATTCAGGGTAATATTCAAATAGTCTGTATTTTCTTCTGTCTTATAAAATGTAGCATTTACTGTAGCTACACGATTACTATTGTCAACAGCAAATGTTGCAGTATTACCTACACCTCCTGCAACACGCACTTGAAAAGCTTGCGCAACTGCTACTGTGATAGTAGAACCCGGTGCCGGAGAAACCCAAGTACCAAGATCACTATCCCAAAATTGAGTTTGTGCCTCAAAGCCCATAGCGGTGCGCTGAGCTGCTGATAAACTAATAGGACTTGGATAAGGATTGCTTACCATGTGCCATCCTCTAGTTGAAGAGCCGCCAAATGCCGGAGGTAAAAATACCGCGCCTTTGTTTGAATAGCCCAAAGAACCGTAGAATACCGGACCATTGTTAACCGTTCCTGTGAAAGTTAAAAGAGTACTTGGGCGATAGAAAGAGTAACCTTTACCGTTGCTAAAACTGCCACCTGACTCATAATTCCATAAAGAATGAGAGCAATTGATACCAGTCGTTGTATTATCTTCATTTACAGACATTACACAAAGCGATGCGCCACCTAATTGTGGATTAGCGCAGGTATTGCCCGGAACAAACTGTGCATTACCGCAACTTGAAAAACCTGATTTACTGAGTGTGTTGATTGGAGAGCCCATATACCAAGGTGAAGTCTCGCCAGATAAGTCTCTATCAATCAAAAAATTGCCGGTGTTTTGTAATGTTGATCCTACAGTTTGCACCAAAGCAGCTCCGGTTGTAACAACAATATCACCCCCATTTGAGATATTTCCTGTTACTGTAAGTGCAGTAGATACAGTCAAATTCGAAGTGGGTTCCACTCTTAAATCATGAATAACTACAGCACCACTTTGTACTTCAGGAGAGTTTAAAGTAGATGGGATTGTTACAAAATCCGAAGCGGATGGTGTTGGTGACACACCAGTAACTCCAGAAGGCACTACTGCCCAGTTGCCCGGGGTGCTCCAATCAGTAGATATACTACCCGTCCAAATTCTTGAAACCGGTGATGGAGCACCAGGAGAAGGTGCTGCATCAGAAATATCAAGTGATTCAAGGCCAAGAATATAAAAAGGACCATTCATGTAAGGCGAAGAAAGGTTTGGTCCAAAAACAATATGTTCAGAGTTATTACCAAACCAATTTCCGATGTTAGGTAACGATAATTGCTCAAAGCCAACTGCTCCACCTGAATTCACATTTATAACAGCTGTAGGATGAAGTCTTATTTGCTGAGTACCAGCTGATCTAAAACCTAAACGACCATTTACTGTAATGTCTTTTCTTACAGCATTTAAATCTACGTTGTGGCTAGCACCGGTTGAGCCGATAACAATAGTTGCTGTAACTGGAATAACATATTCATCATTTGCTTGAACTGCTCCAACTGAGAATAAAGCATTCCATTGAGCGACATTATCTACAAACTCCCAAGTTCCACCTGTGTAGTTGTAGAGGTTACCGGCATATAATGAGTTACCAGCTGTAAAGAACAAAATCATCAAAAAGATTTTGTAGAGGTACTTTGGTACCTTTTGAGTAATTTTTTTTGTCATAGTTTAAATTGTTTTAGGGTTCGTTTAAAAACATGACAAAATTGTGTAGTTAACTTTCAGCAACAAAATATAAAACGATGATCTTCATTACCATTCCCATTGATTTTTGTCATCTAAATGCAATTCTTTTGCTTAGAAATGGCTTCGGAACACAT
>CANGXE010000052.1 GCA_947457525.1 Bacteroidota bacterium
CAAAAATTCAAATCTAAACCCGAAATACTACTGATGGCTAATGCACCGAGAAAAAGTATCGAAGTCAAATTCACCACCACATAAAGCAATAACCAAAACACCGCCATGATCATAGCCACCGTGCCGTTATATCTATCACTCAAAAACTGGGGCATGGTGTAAATTTTATTCTTCAGATAGAGCGGCATAAAAAAGATAGCCACTATCAACAATGTGGCCGCAGCCATCCATTCATAACTCGCCACTGCCAAACCCAAATTAAAGCCGGCTCCACTCATGCCAATAAACTGCTCTGCCGAAATGTTGGAGGCAATCAACGATGCCCCAATTGCCCACCAAGTCAATGAACCTTCTGCCAAAAAATAATCTTTTGAACTGACCGATGCTGCCTTCTTTTGGTGATAAATCCAAAAGCCATAGCCGGTCACAATCAAAAAGTAAATAAGAAACACACCGTAGTCAAGAGGTTGTAGAGCTGATGTCATGCTTTAAGTTTTGCTTCGATGAAGCTAAAAGAAAAAATCATTCGCAATAAGTTCATGGCTAATTATAATTTTATGGGCAAAATAAAAGACCATGAAACTACAATTTTTTTGGAGCTCGTTTTTAGTTGTGCTGCTATTCATATCCGCGAATTCTTTCAAGGCAAACAAACCGAGTGAGTTATCTAAAGTAATGCGCCAAATGTTGGACTACATCAAAGCAGAAAAAACAAATATCAGCAACAATCTTCCTGCGCAGCCCATGCCAAAATCATTTCAAAAAATATATACTGCCAAGGTTACGCCCGGCAAAAAACTACTCAACAACCACGAGCAGTACGCCAAAGAAAGTTTGACCCTACTCAACACCTACATCGACAAAAAAGAAATGGCCGAAAGGCAAAAAACATTCAACTTAGCTGTGGAGTCATGCATCGCTTGTCACGAGCTAGTTTGCCCCGGCCCTATTGCTACCATTCGCCAAAACATCATTAAATAAAAAAACTCATGCGCTTAATTTCTGCTCTCCTACTAAGTCTGATTTGTGTTCAGTTGTCTGTTGCACAAAATATTCAACAGTTACTCTATGAAGGCGCTCCTGTTATTCATGGCGCGCAAGTGACCGGCAATTATCCCAACACTGATTTCCTATTTACAGTCCCCGCCACCGGTGAACGCCCTATTCAATTCGCGGCAGAAAATTTACCCGAAGGGTTAAACCTTGATGGAACGACCGGAATTATAAAAGGCGTAGTGAAAAAAAGTGGCACATATCCGGTGAAAATCACCGCCATCAATGCCAAGGGAAAAACCGTGCAGATGTTGCTTATTGAAATTGGTGACAATCTAGCGCTGACACCACCAATGGGCTGGAACAGTTGGAATGTATTTACTAAATACATTGATGAAAAAATGTTGATCGAAATGGCTGATGCGATGGTGAGCAGCGGCATGCGAGACTTGGGCTATCAGTATTTAAACATAGATGACTATTGGCATGATGTGGCGCGCGATAGTGCCACAGGAAAACCCGTAGTTGACCCCAAGAAATTTCCAAACGGGATGCGCTATGTGGCGGACTATGTACACAGCAAAGGATTGAAACTGGGTATTTACTCTGATGCGGGCACTATGACTTGCGGCAAATGTTTTGGTGGGTACACGTATGAAGAAATTGATGCTAAGACATACAGCGAGTGGGGTATTGATTTATTGAAATATGATTTTTGCCATGTGCCGTTAAAAAAATCAGAAGCCCTTTCGCGCTATAAAAAAATGGGAGACGCTCTAAAAGGAAGTGGACGATCGATAGTCTACAGCGTTTGCAACTGGGGCTTTTTTGGCCCTTGGAAATGGGTGCCGGAACTAGGCGGCAACTATTGGCGCACTACGCCCGATATTTTTGACCTTTGGAAAGGTGCAGGAATTTGGCAAATGAGCATCATGAATATTTTGAAACGCAGCCATGGTTTAGAAAAATATGCCGGTCCCGGTCAATGGAACGACCCGGACATGTTATTAGTTGGCAATTATGGTAAAGGACATGCTACTAGTGCCAACGGTCGTTTTAAAGGTTTAACCGATACAGAATATTTTAGCCACATGGCTATCTGGGCAATGATGGCTTCTCCGCTCTTATCAAGTTGTGATTTGCGTAGCATGAATGAGGCGACTAAAGCTATTTTGATGAATGAAACTTTACTGCGCATCAATCAAGATAAACTCGGCAAACAAGCCTCTCGCGTTAGCAAAAAGGATAATGTTTGGACGTATAAAAAGGACCTTCATCATGGCGGAGTGGCGCTAGCATTCCTTAACACGAGCAACTCGACAAAGCAAGTTAATATAGATTGGAAAAATTACACTGACATGAGTAACTTTAAAATCATTTCAGCCACCGAAGGCCAACTTACCGTCACCGAAAATCGAACTGTCAATTTAGCACCACACCAAACTCTTGTGTTTGAACTTTCAGCTACAAAATAACTGACTATCAACGATAGTGCGTTATATCTTAACCTAGGTAAGTAAACACATAGTTGAGTAAAGCTAGAAAGCTTATATCCACTATCTATATTCCAGGTATTTATCACGCACTGTTTCCATTTTTAAGGAGTACAAATCGCGCACATAATTTTGATATACTTTCCAAGGATGCTTAGACCCTTGCTTAGGCAATATGTCAGTTGCTCTTAAAACATAACCGGCATCGAAATCAAGTAAAGGTTCAGATTGGAAAACCGAAGAATCATAACGTGGAGTACAAACACTATAATTATTCTTGTCCATGTAGTTGAGCACTTTAGTGACAAACTGACAACTCAAATCACATTTTAACGTCCAAGAAGCATTTGTGTATCCAACCGTCACAGCAAAATTTGGCACGTCACTAAACATCACCCCTCTATAACAATGTGTTTCATTCGTTTTTCCCAACACTCCATTTATGTGCATAGTAATGCCACCCAAAAGTTGCAATTTCAATCCTGTAGCTGTAACAATAATGTCGGCATTTAATTCTTTTCCGGATTTCAGTAAAATACCAGTCGGTGTAAATCGCTCAATAACATCTGTTACTACTTCTGCTTTACCCTGTTTGATAGTTTTAAATAAATCTGAGTCAGGCACTAGACATAGACGCTGATCCCAAGGCTTATATTTCGGGTCGAAATGCGAGAGATCATAATCTTTCCCCAACTCTTTTTGAACTCCCTTTTTAATCAGCTTTCGCACAGCATTTGGCCATTGACGTGAAGCACTGTAAAAGCCAATACTCATTATTATATTTTTCCAACGCACTATATGGTGAGCCGCATTTTTAGGAAAAATATTTTTGATGAATTCCGCTATTTTGTCAATGCTAGGCATAGTGACAACATAGGTAGGTGATCGTTGTAACATAGTCACCTTTGCTGCTTTTTTGGCCATTTCAGGCACCAAAGTCACAGCAGTAGCTCCACTACCAATGATGACCACATTTTTGTTTTCATACTGAATATCTGGGGTCCATTTCTGTGGATGGATAATTTGCCCTTGAAAACTCTCACTGCCGACAAACTCGGGAGTGTAACCATTTTCATAATCATAATAACCGCTACACATCATAAGAAAACGACATTTCAATTGGAACTGCGGCATACTTTCATGCGCTGCAATTTGAATTGTCCATAGTTTTTCACCATCGCTCCACGAAGCATCAACCACTTTATGGTTGTATCGTATCTTCTTATCGATGCCAAATTTAGTGGCCGTATCTTTGATATACTCTAAAATAGCAGGACCATCAGCTATTGCTTTTGGGTTTCTCCAAGGATTAAAAGGGAAACCTAATGTATACATATCCGAATCAGAGCGAATGCCGGGATATTTAAACAAATCCCAAGTGCCACCCATAGTAGGTCGCCCTTCTAAAACCAAAAAAGTTTTATCCGGACAATCGGTTTGAATGTGATAGGCTGCGCCAATGCCCGAAAGGCCTGCACCAACTATAATTACATCATAAATTTCTTCAATGCTCATGCCTTTAATCATTTATATGGTGAATCAATTGATGCTTACTGAATCCAAAGATGGAGGCATGAATATAGTATTTTATGAAATGATCTCTTTATACTCCTTTGCCCTGAAGACTAAATTTACTTCTTACAAAAAAGCAACTCATTAAAGTTTTGTCAAACTGTTTGGCTTTCACTTGATAAAAAGTATGGTAAGCTGTAAATTCTTACAGCTAAATATGCTATTAGTTTCAAAAAGACTTGTAAGAAATCCAGCCCATATCGAGTAAAGTACCAAAAACAAAAAATGCCAACCGGATGGGTTGGCATTTCTGTCAATTAAAACCTATTAAGAATTATTTTGCTGCTTTTAGGTTTAAAGCAATAGTTACTTCCGGCATAATCATTTTGTCTTTTAATGATTTGTCGTTGCCGTAGCTCATACCCCATTGTGTGCGGTCAATCGTGAAGTTAGCCACTGCGCTCAAAGCTGTTTCGCTCACCTCTAGTTTAGCCGGGAAAGAAACATTCTTGGTAGAATCTTTCAATGTTAAGTTTCCACTAAGGGTAAAATTTGCACCGTCAACAACAGAACTGTCAGTAGCTGAGGCCGTGTAAGGCGCAACAGAAGTAATTTCAAAAGTTGCTGTACCAAATTTTTCTGCATCAAAGAAATCCGGGCTCAACAAGTGTGGCACTAGTTTCTCACTAATGTAGCTTTCTTTTTCTGTCATACTGATTGACTTGATATTGATAGTGAATTTACCACCGGTTACTGCTCCGTTCTGTACAGATACCACTCCATCTGTCAAAGAAAATACACCAGGGTGATTTTTACCTACTCCGTAGCCGATGAAACCTACTGTAGAGGCAGCTAGGTCTGCATTGTAAGTAGCGCCTAGCGTATCTGCTGCAGCTTGTGCATCGGTTACCTCAGCTTGGTCGCCTTGTGCTTTGTTGTTGCAAGAGCTGGTTAATGAAACAGTAGCAATACTAGCTACAGCCAAGAATGATAAGAATACTTTTTTCATGTTTTTGTTTGTTTGATTTTTGTGATGAATAAAAAAAATTATAATGATGATTTCTTTTCGAAAATTGCTTCGGCTTGCCACATAAAATCTTGCATAAAACCATTGATTACTTTGCCATAGTTTTCGTCCAAAAGTTGACCTTCTGCATTAAATTTTTTGTCCACCGCACCCACAGTCAGCATGTTTGGACAAGGAATGCCAAACAAACCGCAAATCAGATTCTGCATTTGCTGCGCTGCACGAATTCCTCCTAATGCTCCGGGCGATGCGGTAACAATGCCAAACACTTTTTTGCCTTGCTTGGGGAAGTGATCAAGTAAATTTTTCATAGAGGCTGAGTAAGCACCATTATATTCCGGTGAAATCAAAATAAACGCATCAGCATCAAATATTTTTTTCGCTATAGCACTGTGTTCTTCGGGTACATCATGAATATCTGACCACACATTTTCTACAAATGGCAAATTGATATGATTCATGGTGATTAACTCAAAATTATGCTGTGCATAGCGAAAACTCAACGTTTCGAGTAAGTATTGTGCCACGCGTACAGTTACGCTTTGATGTCTTGGGCTGCCACTTATGATAGTAACTTTCATGATATTTTTAATTTAAGATGTACTTAACACAAACGGTGAAGTTAAGTTCAAAAAGACAGTCACCATAATTTTATTTATGGCGAACTGTCGCTTATTAACCAATTTATCTTGCCTACTCATTTATATCATTGGTATTTCTATCATTAATACTTCCGTCTCTTTTAGAAACTTCAACTTTATTACACTCACATCGCTCACACCAATAGCATCGCGTTCGCCTAAGAGCTGTCCTGCTACCTCTAACTCACCAGACACTACCATCACATACACACCATTATTAGGTATATGAAGGTTGTAGTTTACAGATGAAGCTTTGTCAAACTTGCCCAAACTCAGCCATGCTTGTTGATTTATCCAAAGCGTGCTGCCTGATTTTTCGGGGCTAACCAAAGTTTGAAACTTGTTCAATCTATCCGAAACTTCAAATTGCTTTTGGTCATAGCGAGGAGCAATGTTACGCAACTCCGGCATTATCCAAATTTGAAACAAGTTCAAGGTTTCGCTGCTCGAAGCATTATGCTCGGAATGGATAACTCCGGTGCCTGCACTCATTATTTGAACTTCTCCCGGCTTAATTATACCCTCGTTGCCCATACTATCTCCGTGCTTTACCCCTCCACTCAAAGGAATGGTAATAATTTCCATGTTGTCGTGTGAATGCTTACCAAAACCCATGCCCGGAGCAATAGTGTCATCGTTTAGCACACGCAATGCACCAAACTGCATTTTCTCCGGATGGTAATAGCTGCTGAAACTGAATGAATGACGAGCTTTTAGCCAACCGTGGTCGGCTATTCCTCGTTCTGCTGCGGGGTGAACAATGGTTTTCATCGTGAATATTTTACTAATTCGAAAACAAAAGTAAAAACAATTATTGTATATACAACAATTGTAATAAAAAATTTTATTTTCTTAACTTTTCCAAAATTCTATTGAGCTCTTTTGCTTCTGTTTCTGTAATTGTTTTGGTGACTGAGTCAATTCCATTTTCTGCATTATCAATCTCCGTGAGTACGCCTAGACCGGCTTGAGTAATAAGAATATCGACTTGTCTTCTGTTGTTTTCGCATATGTGACGGGTAACCATTCCTTTCAGTCTCAATTTCTCCACCAAACGAGTAGCATTGCTTGATTTGTCAATCATACGACAAGTAATTTCGCTCAACATAATAGGATTGGGGTAGGCTCCACGTAAAATACGGAGTACGTTGTATTGCTCGGGGGTGATGTCGTAATTTTTTAGAACTGTTGCCTGTGTGTTATACAACCAACCACTTGTGAACATAATTTGGATAACTGCTTTATGTTTTTCGCTCTTAAACTTCTTCTGCTTTATTTCTTCTTCTATACTTGCCATGGTTCGGCAAATGTAAATGAAATAATTGTATAGACAAGTATTTTTTGTATTTAACAACCAATTCCTACATACTTCAAAAACTCATTTCGTGTTTGATCTTCCTTGAACTTGCCGTGGTAAGAAGAAGTTACCGTAGAAGAAGTTACGTCTTGTATACCTCTGGATGAAACACACAAGTGAGATGCATCAATCACCACCGCCACATCTTCGGTTTGTAGGGCTTCTTTCAAATAATTAGCAATTTGAATAGTCAATCGCTCTTGCACTTGAGGGCGCTTAGAGAAATATTGTACAATACGATTAATTTTTGAAAGCCCAATTACTTTGCCATTGGATATGTAAGCTACGTGCGCTTTACCCATAATCGGTACAAAATGATGCTCGCAGTTGCTAAAGAATGTAATGTCTTTTTCTACCAACATTTCATTGTACTGATACTTGTTTTCAAACAAGGCAATTTTGGGTTGATTGGCAGGATTCAGTCCGCTAAAAATTTCCTTCACATACATTTTAGCTACACGATGAGGCGTTCCTTTCAGACTGTCGTCATTAAGGTCTAACCCGAGAATTGTCATAATGTCGCGAAACTTCTCTTCAATCAGTTCTACTTTCAAATCGTCATCTAACTCAAATGCATCTTCACGAAGTGGTGTTTCGATGGAAGTCATCACATGATTATCACCTATTTCATCTATCGCTATTTCAATTACTTCACTGTGGTTCATTTCTGTTCTATTTTATACCACCTTAAACATCACTCTCCCAAAAAAGTTTTAGAAGGTCAGTCATGTAGTTAGATAACAAACATGCCTCTCGGTTAAAAATAATTACAAAAAAATATGGCCATATATACAATAAAAGTCTATCCAAATAGTCTTATTTACTCTAACTAACTTAAGCTATGCATCCACCTATCTTTACCATTGATTTGCATTGTCACCCCAGCATGAAATCATTTAACTCCGGTCACCCAAAACCGATGGCCAGCATGTGGGAAAACATTGAACATAAATTAGCCAACCGATTTGCTACTAGAATCAATAATCTATCCCCACATATTTTCAAAGGCTCTCAAAGCAATTTGAAGAATTTAGCCGAGGGTAATGTTAGAGTGTTTAATGTATCCCTATATCCTATCGAGCGGGGGTTTTTGCATTTAC
>CANGXE010000053.1 GCA_947457525.1 Bacteroidota bacterium
AATTGCAGGATATCGATGGTGATACAAAAGAGTATGAGGCGAAATTAAGAGCCTGCACAAGTGTCCTTTCGAACATCAGTAATTTCTATTCTTCGCATGATACAGTCACGAAACGCAGGGTAGTGAGTTCGATTTTTCCGGAAAAGTTGGTTTTTGACGATAAAAAAAGTCGAACTCTGCATGTGAATCCGGTAGTGGCCCTGCTTTGTAGTCTGGATAAGGGTTCTGACGTTTCTAAAAAGAAAAAGCACACCGAATTTGGTGTGCTTTCCTGCAAAGTGGAGCTGGCGGGAATTGAACCCGCGTCCGGATAAGTTGAAAACAAACTTTCTACATGCGTAGTCACTTATTGATTGTCGGAACGGCAGCAGGTTAAGTGACCCGCCAACTGTGTTCTTACGTCTGTCATACACGACAAGCAAAGTAGACGAAGCTTTGCTTGGGCGCCACCGAAGTTTGGTTGCTATGCACGCTGTGTACGGTGTCTCAAGCGTGGAGCAAATGGTGGTTAATCTCTAAGATTAAGCAGCCATGGCATATTCGTAGTTGCCAGCTAAAATGGTTCGCACAAAGGATTTTCGTGGTTTTGTACACCCACGGCATGCCGGTTTATCATCAATGCCTCCCGTCAATACCGATCAGCCCCTGATAATTTTTGTCAAAGAACAATGCAAAGGTAATCAATAAAGCCGCTATATTCTTGTTAAGCATTGTTAGCAAGCGTAATTTTATAATTTCGTTTTCATCATGAAAATTGGAATACTACGAGAAGAGAAATTTCCGCGCGACTCGCGCGTGCCTTTAACGCCTTCGCAATGCAAGTTTTTGATGGAGCGTCATCCCGACACCGAAATAGTGGTGCAGCCTTGTAAATATCGCTGCTTTACGAACGAAGAATTTGCTTACCAGGACATAAAGATGAACGAAGACTTGACGGACTGCGACCTGCTACTGGGTGTAAAAGAAGTGCCGGCCGATAAATTGATAGCGGGCAAAACATATATGTTCTTTTCACACACCATCAAGAAACAAGCGCAAAACAAAAAGATGATGCAGGCTATCATCGAAAAAGAAATCACTTTGATAGATTATGAGTGTTTGAAAGACACTAAGGGCAAACGCATCATCGCCTTTGGGCGCTGGGCGGGTATTGTGGGCGCCTATCATACCATCCGTATGATTGGATTTAGAACCAGCCGATTTAGGCTCCGCCAAATGATAGACTGCCTCAACTTTGCCGAGGCACAAAAGGAATTGGAAAAGCTCGACCTGCCCAACACAAAAATTGTATTGACCGGCACAGGGCGCGTGAGCGAAGGAGCGGCTTTTATGCTAGATGTTATTGGCATAAAGAAAGTGTCGCCCTACAATTTTTGCTACAATGAATTTGACGAGCCGGTGTACACGCAATTGGGTTCGGCAGATATGTACTATAAAGACGAACAAGAGAAATTTGATGCGGCAGATTATCATGCTCACCCTGATTTGTATGAGAGCGCGTTTTACCCATTTACCAAAGCAGCCGATGTGATGATAAACGGCATTTATTGGGATAAACGCATTCCTGTGTTTTTCACTAAAGAACAAATGAAAGAAGCCGACTTTAGGATAAAGACAATTTCGGATATCACTTGTGACATTGCTCCTGATTCGTCTATCCCATGCACAGTGTATGCTTCTTCTATTGCCGATCCGTACTATGGTTATCATCCTGCTTCAGAAAGTTTAATGCAAACGTTTTTGCCGGAGTCGATAGACATGATGGCGATAGACAATTTGCCGAATGAACTGCCACGCGATGCGTCAGAAGATTTTGGGAATATGCTCGTGAGCCGCGTGTTGCCCGAGTTTAGAAAAGCTGATGGTTCAAGCATTTTGGCTAAAGCTACAATTGTTTCAGCCGGAAAACTGTGTGAAGACTATCTCTACATGAGCGATTATGCATATTCTGTCTAAATAAACCTGGTGAACCTCTTACCATATTTTTTGTTCATAAAAAATAAGTCAAAAACTTTCTATTCCAACTTGTAGCTATAAATTTGGGGCGCTTTAAAGAAAAAAAACACGTATGGCACAATCTGCACTATTTAAAAGTTCTATTGGAAAAAAATTCTTAATGGGGTTGACCGGTTTATTCCTCATCTCCTTTTTGGTCATTCACGCGGCCATCAACAGCATGATTTGGTTTAATGATGGTGGAGAAACATTTAAAAAGTGGGGGAGTTTTATGGGAACCAACCCGATAATCCGCGCGATGGAACTTGTTCTAGTTGCCGGTTTTATTATTCATATTGTAGATGGTTTGCTTCTTTGGAAACAAAACCGCGATGCCCGCCCGGTGAAATACGCTTACAGCAACCCTCCTGCCAAAAGTAAATGGTATAGCCGCAGCATGGGCTTACTTGGCACGTTGTTGTTGATTTTTTTAGTTATACACTCTGCACATTTTTGGATACCAAACAGAATGCAGCAAGGTTTGACTGATTGGCATAATGAAATAAACCTATATGGCAGAATGTTGGAAGTTTTTAAAAATCCATTGGTGGTAGCCATTTACGTATTCGGATGCATCTCTCTCTTCTGGCACTTGCTTCACGGGTTCAAAAGTGCTTTTCAATCTTTGGGGGTAAATCATACTAAGTACAACCAAACTATTGAATATGCCGGCATCGCATTTTCAGTTGTTATTCCATTATTATTTGCGTTGATGCCTATCTCAATATATTTCGGGTTAGTAAATTAATTTAAGAGTTCATTCAATATATCATTGAAAAATAAAGTTATGGCAGAATTAAATTCAAAAATTCCAGACGGACCATTGGGCGAGAAATGGAATTATTACAAAGAACACGCTAAATTGGTAAATCCATCGAACAAGCGTAAACTCGAAGTGATAGTGGTAGGAACAGGACTGGCCGGAGCATCTGCCGCTGCTACTCTAGCTGAACTTGGCTACAGGGTAAAAGCGTTTTGCTTTCAAGATTCGCCAAGACGCGCACACTCCATTGCCGCTCAAGGTGGTATCAACGCAGCTAAGAATTATAAGAATGACGGAGACAGTGTGTTCCGTTTGTTTTACGACACCGTGAAAGGTGGCGACTTCCGCGCTCGCGAAGCCAATGTGCATCGCTTAGCCGAAGTATCTGTAAATATTATTGACCAATGCGTAGCTCAAGGTGTTCCTTTCGCTCGTGAATATGGCGGCTTGTTAGACAATCGTTCATTTGGTGGTGCGCAAGTATCGCGCACGTTTTATGCCCGTGGTCAAACCGGCCAACAGTTGTTGTTAGGTGCTTATCAAGCTCTAGAAAGACAAGTGGGCTTGGGTAACGTGAAAATGTATTCTCGCCACGAGATGGTTGAGCTAGTGGTGATTGACGGCAAAGCTCGTGGTATCATCGCTCGCGACTTGGTGAGTGGAGAACTAGAAAAACATTTTGGTCATGCTGTGTTGCTTTGCACTGGTGGATATGGAAATGTGTTTTATCTTTCTACCAACGCTATGGGTAGCAATGTGACCGCGGCTTGGAAAGCGCATAAAAAAGGAGCTTACTTTGGCAACCCTTGCTATACGCAAATTCACCCCACTTGTATTCCCGTAACCGGAGAATATCAATCTAAGTTAACTTTGATGTCTGAGTCGTTGCGTAATGACGGACGGGTTTGGGTACCAAAATCTCGTGAAGATGCTAAAGCTATTCGCGAAGGCAAGAAAAGAGCAGAAGACATTAAAGAAGAAGATCGCGATTATTACTTAGAGCGCAAATATCCATCGTTTGGTAACCTTTGCCCTAGAGACATCGCCTCTCGTGCTGCCAAAGAAGCGTGCGATGATGGTCGTGGTATCGTAGCTTCCGGGTTTGGTGTGTTCCTTGATTTTGGCGATGCCATCAAACGCTTGGGCATTGATGTGGTAAAGGCTCGCTATGGAGAACTTTTCCCGATGTATCAAAATATTACCAACGAAGATCCATTGAAAACACCAATGAAAATCTACCCTGCTGTTCACTATACCATGGGCGGACTTTGGGTGGATTATGAGTTGATGACGTCTATACCGGGCTGCTATTCTTTGGGTGAAGCTAACTTTAGCGACCACGGAGCCAACCGCCTCGGAGCTTCCGCTTTGATGCAAGGTTTGGCCGATGGTTATTTCGTTATCCCTTATACTGTAGGTAATTATTTAGCAGACGAAATCTTTACCAAAGAAATACCAACCGACCATCCGGCATTTGTTGAAGCAGAAAAAACGGCTCGTGAGCGCATGACAGGGTTACTCAACACCAAAGGAACTAAATCAGCAGAACAATTCCATAAAGAGTTGGGCAAAATCATGTGGGAATATTGCGGCATGGCGCGCACCGAAGAAGGTTTGACTAAAGCACTTGGCTTACTTAAAGACTTAAGAGAAAGTTTTTGGAAAGAAGTGCGCGTGATGGGTGAGTTCAATGAGTTTAATCCAGAATTAGACAAAGCCGGACGCGTAGCTGACTTTATTGAATTGGGCGAGTTGATGGTACTTGATGCATTAAAGCGTAATGAGAGTTGTGGTGGTCACTTCCGTGTGGAATATCAAGACGGTGGAGAGGCAAAACGCGATGATGAAAACTACCGCTATGTAGCCGCTTGGGAATACAAGGGCGTTGGCGTAGAACCGGTATTGCACAAAGAAGCATTAAACTACGAAAACATAAAACTTCAAGTACGTTCTTACAAATAGTTTACAACACGAAAAACAAACACCATGAAGGTTAATCTTAAAGTTTGGAGACAAAAAAACAATAAAGCTCAAGGAGCGCTGAAAGACTATGCTGTGGATGGAGTAAATCCGGACATGAGTTTTTTGGAAATGATTGATGTATTGAACGAGCAACTCATCAGCAAAAATGAAGAACCGGTAGCATTCGACCACGATTGTCGCGAGGGCATCTGCGGCATGTGTTCTATGTACATTAATGGTCGTGCGCACGGACCTTTACATGGCACTACTACATGTCAGCTTTATATGCGCCATTTTAAAGATGGAGAAACCATCTACGTTGAACCATGGCGTTCTAAAGCATTTCCTGTAGTAAAAGACTTGACCGTAGATCGTTCTGCTTTTGACCGTATCATTGCCGCAGGTGGTTACGTTGGTGTAAACACTGGTCAAGCACAAGATGCAAATACTATTCCGGTAGAAAAAGAAAATGCTGAAAAAGCAATGGATGCTGCAGCTTGCATTGGCTGTGGAGCTTGTGTAGCCGCTTGTCCAAACTCTTCCGCTATGCTTTTCGTGAGTGCCAAAATATCTCACTTGGCCTTGTTCCCGCAAGGACAACCAGAGCGCAAACGCAGAGCCATCAACATGGTTGACCAAATGGATGAAGAAGGTTTTGGTAATTGCACCAACATTGGTGCCTGCGAAGCTGAATGTCCTAAAGAGATAAAACTCACCAACATTGCTCGCATGAACCGCGATTATTTGACTGCTACATTGATTGAAGAATAAGTTAAAAACACTCAAGCATAAAAAAAGTCCTGCCGAAACTGACAGGACTTTTTTTATTTCTTACACGTTGAGGATTAATTCATTTTAGTCAATTGTGAAGTAGCGACTATTTTTCCTTCTCCGTTGCTCACCTTTAGCACATAAACGCCCGGAGTTAAGCCCTCTGCTCCTATTTCTATTTCAGTAGAATTGGCATTCTTAATGTAGGTGGTCATTAAACTTCCTTTCATGTCAAACACTTCAAAGCTATAATTACCTTGCTCTAACCCACTTACTACAAAACTATTTTGTATAGGATTTGGGTACAATTTGATTGATTGTTTAACAAGTTCACTAACACTAGTAATTTGTGCATCAATATTTATTTTATAATGGATAGCAATGGCTGTACTTGCACTGTCACCATCGATATAAGCAACAAAATCTGCAGTTCCTGATCCATCAATACCACCTGATACAAATTCAAACTTCATATCTAACGTGTCGCCCGCAGGTACCGCAAGTGAATTGTACGGGCCGGGATTTAGGAGCATGTCATAGCAGTTATTGTTGTCACACATTTGCACACCCCATCCTGTTGGGGCTGTAAAGTCTACCATCCTCCAAGAAATCGATGTGCCGGAAGCGGTGTTTTGCTTGATGTATATGTGCGCACTAGTCGGCTCATAAATATCTGTAGCAATGCCGGAAGTTTCAGTAGAGTCGTTAGGTATAGCAACCAGGGATTGGGCTTGTGAAGCCAAGAAAAAGACAACCATTGCAGTTGTCAGAAGTAGATTTTTATTCATTTTATAGTTTTAACAAAGTGATAACATAATAACATACGAATATAAAATGCCTATCTTATAAATATCATAATTTTTCGATGTTTTTTTACAGAAAAAACTAATTTCACGTTGCTTTTTTTTAATACTCAAATTTAAACCAATGAAAAACTTTACTCTAGCGGTTGCCTTAATACTTTCCGCAGTATTAGGGACATCGGCACAAACAACAATTTACAGCCAAAACTTTTCGGGGGCTAATTTGCCTGCAGGTTGGCAAAGTATTGACAATGCCACTGGTGGTAAATGGGCACGTAAAACCTCCGCTCATAGCTTCGCTTCTTCCACTGCATCAAACGGTTTTTACATTTTCGACTCAGATGCTGCCGGTGATGACGGCAAAGCAGAAGATGCAGACTTAATTACAGCTGCTATCAACTGCTCGTCTTCAAACTTCGTAGCGCTTCAATTTGAACAATACTTTCAACAGTTTCAAAGTAGCGAAGGCACCGTATCAGTGAGCACAGATGGTCAAACTTGGAATACAGTTTATACGGTAAATACTACTTCCGATAACCCTGAAGTAGTAATTGTCAACATCTCTAGCTTTGCAGCGAATCAAGCCACGGTCTATCTAAAGTTTAACTACATCGGCAATTATGATTATTGGTGGGCAATTGATGACATCAAATTGTTTGAACCACCGGCATACGATATTTCAATTGAAACGTTAAATATTCCTCGTTATGCAGGATTAAAAGACCAAGCTATTTCAGGAACAATCAAAAATAAAGGCTATTTACCGTTAAGTTCTTTTGATTTGAATTATACAGTAAATGGTGGTTCAGCCGTTAGTCAACCGATCACAGGAATTTATGTTGCTCCATTTGAAACATACAATTTCAACTTTAATCAAAAATTACAAATGCAAACTCCTTTAGTGTATAGCGTAACCGTAAACGCTGTATCACCTAATGGAGCTGCTGATGTTAATCTGAATGATAATACAAAATCAAAAGATATAGTAGCACTAAGTGCTTTGCCTGATAAAAATGTATTAATTGAACAATTTACTACTGCACCGTGTCAATATTGTCCGGATGGGGCAGTTATTATGAAAGACATTTATACTACACTAAACTATGCAATTCCCGTTGCTTTACATGCAGGTTTTAGTACAGATGCAATGACCACAACAGAGGCCTCTGCACAAGCAGCAGCCTATATCAGCGGTGCGCCTTCAGCAACTATCGACAGAGTGCTTTTTGATGGTGAAGAAGAACTTGGTACCAACCGTGGCTCTTGGAAAGATTACACCATTTCGCGCTATGGCCAACTATCTCCAGCTTCTGTTTCTGCCACAAGTATATTTGATGTGACATCTCGAGAACTAAATGTTACCGTGTCGGCTAAATTTTATGGTCCTATTTCTGGAGACTTTAGATTGAATGCTTATGTTGTGGAAGACAGTGTGACAGGAACAGGAAGTGGCTACAACCAAAGTAATGCATACAATGGTGCTACAGGACATCCATATCAGGGTGCAGGAAACCCGATTGTTGGCTATATACACCGTAATGTTGAACGAAAAGCTCTTGGAGGTACTTGGGGCACATCTGGCGTAATTCCTGCAACCACAGCAAATGAAGGGGAATACACACAAAGTTACACGTACACAATCCCTGCTAACTTCAATGTAGATCGTTGTAGAGTTGTTGCTTTTGCGCATGAGTATAGCAACAACTATAAAAGTGGTAAAAATGAAGTATTAAATGCGGTATCTGTTCCCCTAAATGGAACTCGTACTCAAAATGCAACACCTTCGGTTTACACGAACATCAATGCACC
>CANGXE010000054.1 GCA_947457525.1 Bacteroidota bacterium
TATCAATAATGGGTTTAAGTTTGCTACACAAAAAAAGCCCCCAACAAATGTTGGAGGCTTATGAAATGTAATGCTAGAAACGATTACTGAACAATAAATCGTTTAGTAACTTTGAGCATAGGATTATTTACATCAGTGATATTGGCGAAGTAAATACCCGGACTATAGCTTTCTACATTGAAAGTAATGCTATCATCAAATGTGCCATTAGTGATTACTCTACCTGCAATGTCCATTATTTGCACTAAATGCTCTCCGGGTTGGTTAACCAAAATTTGAACAAAGTCAGAAGAAGGTACAGGGAAAACTGTAGCATCCAAAGCTTTTTCTTGAGGAGTGTTGTCAATATTGGTGTAAACGAAGTCCTTGTTGAATACCGGGAAATTAATGCTAGTTGGATGCTCTGGTGAGAAATGAACACGTTGTACAGCAACACGAGGCAACATTTCTTTGCCATCAAAAATATAGGACTGACCATCCCCTGGTTTTCTACGGAAAAACTCTCCATCATTCAATGGCAAGTTAGGGTTAACTTGGTAGCGAGTATAGTTAGAAGAACTGATTAGCACTTTCAACTTGTGGCCGGGAGCAAAAGTGTAAGCGATAGGTTGGAATTTAAAAACATATTCATAAATCTGCCCAACATTGATGTTTGAATAAGGAATGTTAACATCAGCAGGATCTTCTTCTCCGTCTGCATAAGTTGGAGTGCCGGCTACACCCATTTCGTCTACTAATGCACGAGCATAATCACGAGCGCGAGCATTAACACAAGCTTCTTGCACGAAGAACTTTCTGCCATCTGGCCATTCATCAATTAGACGAATCATCCAGTCGGTATCTGTAGGGCCGTCTGTTACACCAGCAGGATTTGTTTTGGCGTAAAGTGTGCAAACAGGAAGACCCACAATAGAGAAGGTGTCAGTTAAGACTGAAGTTTCAAACTTTATAACTCCATCTCTGTCCATGGTGAAAGGTGCATTGGTTGGGTCACTCAAATCCATCTGGCTTTGGGAATCTCTTGTGCCATCTGGTGAACGTACAATCATATTATTTCCTCCAACAGTTAAGATTGGATCATCCGGATTGTGAACGTACATTTTAAATCCTTCATCTTGGATTGGAGCTAAGTCGTTCAGTTTTCCATCTTGATGCAAATACATTTTCTTCCATTCCACATTTTTAATAGGGAACTCATCAGTTTCTAACCAATAGTTGCCATACTTATAGTTGTCAGCATAACCCAATGCAGCATCAGCAGCAGAATCCGGACCAGGCACATAGAAGCGATAATTTTTCACATCGTTCATGAAGTCTTTGTAGCCAATTCCTTGTAGTTTGTCGCCAGTGAAAGCAGGTAAAACTGCACCCAAAGAAGGTACATCCTGAGTAATAACAAACTGCTGACCAACTTGTGGCAATTTAACTTCCATGGTTAAACCACGAAGGGTGTCTGTGCCTGCCAAAAAGTTAATTAGGTCTTGGAATGGTACAGTATAATTATTGGCAGGAACTCGAACAAAAATATCTCCGTAAAGTGGTCCGGCATTACCTAATCTTTGCCACTCTGTAGACGCATTAATGTTAAATTTGGGTTCACCGATATAGTTGCCTGGTTGATAGTTCAAATTATATCTAAACCAAGTGATCAAATCAGATTGCAATACGTCATTGATAGGCACATTGTCAATACTGAAATCACCAATATCAATTTTTGTATAGTCAGTAACATTTTGAGGGTAATAACGGTCACCTGATTCACGAGATGCAATGGTTTGGTGTGCCCAAGGACCGATGATCATTTTTTGTTTTTGCTTATTGATACCATTCACATGCTTCATGGTATAATTCATAGTATGAATTTGACCTTCGGTGAAAATGTCCCACCAACCGGTAACGTGCATCACAGGAACATCCATGTTAGAGTAACGGTTAAATGTCAAACCGGGTAGAGGTGTTTGTGTAACTGGGTCAACAGATTCTCCATTTTGATCTACAGGAGCAACGCTTCCATCCATATCGGCACGACCGATAGAGTTGGGATAAAATCCTGCCGGAGCTAAGTTGCCATTTAAGTCTAGATAACGCATTGCCGTAAAATGATCGATAGAAAGATTCGCAGCTTCAAATTTATTGGCTTCAAATGTTCTAGTTACACCATTAAGGGTAATCGTTTGTGGTAAGTTATAATCAGCAGATGAGTGAATAGAATTTTGTTTGTCATCATCTACAGGTATCAAGTCATCGTCAGTACCACTAAAAATTTGACCTTTTAACCATCCTGTCACAATTCTGTCGCGGAAAACACCGTTGTTGTAGCCGGTAGAAAGATAATGTTGAGTAGTAGCTACAATTGGCATCAAACATTTTAACGCAGGAATAGAGTCGGTAACTCGGTGAGCCAAAGCTAGTTGTAATTGGGTGTTTCCTAATGCAGAAGCACCAAACATACCTACGTTGCCATTAGAAATGCGTTCGTTGGTGTGTGGCAAACCATTGTATAAGCCGGGATAAGTAATATTGGTTATCGCTTTGATAGAGTTGTAACCATCTTCATGACGGTTAGAATGCTTGGGATCAGTGATAGGCAAATAGTCCAAAACATGTCCAACCAATGGATGGTAGGCATTTTTGTTCCAGCTATCAGAATACATCGGGAAGTAAACACCTTCTGAAGAATAACGTCCGCGCATATCTTGATACATATAATTGTATCCGATAATGGCTAAGATTGCTCCGATATCATTGAAATCACCTTTATTGTAAGGTGTTCTTGTAAAGATGGTAGGCAATTGGTATGGATTCGGATTAGGTTGACCATTCAAGGTATCATAAATCATGATTTGTGTACCGTTTGGAATAAACGTAATGGTATCTGTCACCACTTGTTGCCCCAAAAAGTCAATTGTTCCCAAGGAAACACGAAGAGAATCGCGCAAACGAGGGATGTAAACATCCGTCATCAATTTTACGCCATCCGGCATAACCAAAGGGACAGTGATTTTTGTCGTAAATTCTTTAATGTCATCCAACTGACCGTTGGGCTGAGTTACCTGAGCGGACAGCGATGCGCTAAACAACAAAGCCGAGCCAATGAGAGAAAAAATTTTGTTCATAGTTGGGTTGTTTGAATTGACCGAAATGTATCGGAATGTGATATTAATTAATCCTGAATAAAAAAACAAATTTACATAATCATGGTTTGGCATAGATTGTTAAATTTTAGGTCAATAAAGTAAAGATTATCACCTACCGAATTGTTCTTATTTTTCGGCCATGAACGAGAAAGAGAAATTTAAGATAGGTAATCAAGTGTTTAGAGAAGAGTTGGGGGTGGTAGTGGCTGTGATGCAAAAGAATGAGTCGGAAGAACAAACTAATGAATATTTAGATGAATTAGAGTTTTTGGCACTAACTGATGGAATTAAAGTCATCAAAAGGTTCACTCAACGTTTGGCCCATCCGGATAATGCCACCTATGTTGGCAAAGGTAAATTGGAAGAAATAAAAACTTATATAGAAACTCACGGAGTAAGTATTGTTTTGATTGATGATGAGCTTCCGCCTTCACAGCAACGAAATATGGAGAAGGAATTGCAGCGAAAAGTATTAGATAGGAGTATGCTAATTCTCGACATTTTTGCACAACGTGCTCGCACCGTGCAAGCCAAAACACAAGTAGAATTGGCACAGTTGCAATATATGTTGCCCCGCTTAAAAGGGATGTGGACTCACTTAGAGCGTCAACGAGGCGGCACAGGCACGCGTGGAGGAGCCGGTGAGAAAGAAATAGAAACCGACCGAAGAATTGCTGAGAAGAAAATTTCTAATCTTAAAGAAAAACTCAAAGAGATTGACAAGCAGAATAATGTGCGCAGAAAACACCGTGGAGATATGATACGGGTGGCGCTGGTGGGCTATACTAACGTGGGCAAAAGCACACTCATGAATTTGTTGGCTAAGGAGAATGTGTTTGCGGAAAATAAACTCTTTGCCACACTTGACACTACGGTGCGAAAAGTCACGTTCAACACCATTCCATTTTTGCTCAGTGATACAGTGGGTTTTATTCGCAAATTGCCTACGCATCTAATAGAAAGTTTTAAATCTACACTTGATGAGGCTATTGAAGCCGACATTTTAGTGCATGTGGTGGACATTTCGCACAGCGCTTTCGAAGACCAAATGAATGTGGTCAACGAAATCTTGAAAGACTTGAAATGTGACGACAAACCGCAGTTAGTTATATTCAACAAAATGGATTTGTATGAAGAAAAACAGTTTGATGAGTTTTTGCCGGCTGAGGTAAAAACAAGCCTATTGACTGAGCTCAAGGAAAGTTGGATGGCGCGCACGCATGACAATTGCATATTTATCTCAGCCGCACAAAACAGAAACACAGCAGAGCTTCGCCAACTGCTTTTTGAGAAAGTGAAAAAAATGTATCTCGAACGTTATCCATATAAAGCCGGTTATTGGACGGACTACACTGTCATGGAGGAAGATTGGGAGACAGGAACAGAATAAATTGTAGAACTGTAGCCGTGAACCTACCGAAAAAAATACCCCAAATCCGTTTATTTTAGCCCGCAATGAAATATTCGTCAAAATTGATAGCCGATGCGGTGGGGGAGTTTACGAAGCTGCCGGGCATTGGAGAGAAAACTGCGCTGCGATTGGTGTTGCATTTGCTGAAACAAGATGAAGACAAGGTGGAGGTGTTTAGCAAGGCCGTGAGCCGTATGAGAAAAGACATTAAGTTTTGCCGAGTGTGCCACAACGTAGCAGACCAAGAGGTCTGTGAGATTTGTAACAATGCGCACCGGGATGCGAGCACGGTTTGTTTGGTAGAGAGCATTCGGGATGTGATGGCGATAGAAAATACCGGCATTTATAAAGGCGTTTACCACATCTTAGGCGGCATCATTTCTCCCATAGATGGAGTGGGGCCGGAGAAACTAAACATACAATCGCTGATTGACCGTGTGAAGCAAGGCGATATTCACGAAATCATTATGGCTATTTCGCCCACCATAGAAGGGGACACGACCAGTTTTTATGTGAGCAAACGATTGAGCGGCTTGGACGTGAAGATTTCTTCGATAGCGAGAGGCATTTCGTTTGGCGGAGAGCTTGAGTACGCAGACGAAATGACGTTGGCGCGCTCTATTGCCACGCGATTGCCATATGAAAATTCGTTGATACAACATTAATTGAACTAACGCAGGGGCATGAAGCTAACGATTGTTATAGTGAACTACAACGTGAAATACTTCCTCGAGCAGTGTTTGCGGTCGGTTGCGCGCGGGATAGAAAACGTGGCGGCAGAGGTGTATGTGGTGGACAATGCTTCGAAGGATGGATCTGTAGAGTTGGTGCGCGAATCGTTCCCTTGGGTGAAGTTGATAGCGAACACACAGAACATGGGTTTTTCTGTGGCGAACAATCAAGCGATGGAGCTGGCGAAAGGCGAGTATGTGCTCTTGCTGAACCCCGATACGATTGTGGCGGAAGATACCTTTGTGAAATGTATTGCATTTATGGATGCTCACCCTGAGGCGGGTGCTTTGGGTGTACACATGGTGGACGGGCGCGGCATTTTTTTGCCGGAGTCGAAGCGTGGATTGCCAACACCTTTTGTGGCTTTTTGCAAAACGTTTGGTTTATCGGCTCTCTGGCCAAAGTCTGAGACATTTGGGCGATATCATTTGGGGTATCTGCCTGAGAAAGCGACTAATGAAGTGGAAATACTTTCGGGCGCGTATATGTTCATGCGCAAGAAAGCGCTAGATGAAGTGGGGCTGCTGGACGAGACTTTTTTTATGTATGGTGAAGATATTGATTTGAGTTACCGATTGTTGAAGGTCGGGTATAAGAACTATTATTTTGCCGATACGAGTATTACTCATTACAAAGGCGAAAGCACAAAGAAAGGCAGCTTGAATTATGTGAAAGTGTTTTACAACGCGATGATCATTTTTGCGCGCAAACACTTTAGTGGCAATCAATCGGGCTTGTTCACGTTGCTTATCAACTTTGCAATTGTGTTTCGCGGAGCGTTGACGCTTTTAGCGAGTTTGTTGTCGTCTTCCTTCTTGTTTATCATAGATGTGTTGCTGGGATTTGGCGGCATTTATTTTATCAAAACCTATTGGGAAAACATGATTAAGTACACGGATCACTATTACCCCAATCAGTTTTTATTTATAGTGGTGCCGTTCTATTTGTTGACGTGGATAGTCGCTACGTTTATGAGCGGAGGGTATGACAAACCGTTTAAAGTCGGCAATATTTTACGGGGTATGTTTTTGGGCACTTTAGCCATAGCGGTGTGTTATGCGTTTATTCCCGATGCATGGCGTTTCTCACGCGCTATGATTTTGTTGGGAGCCGTTTGGACGACCGTGGCTATGTTGGGTGTGCGGATTATTTATCAATGGATAAAACATCAATCGTGGGAGAACGAGGCCGATGAAAATAGAACGTGTATTGTGGTGGGCGATGAAGTCGAAACACGTAGAGCAGAATTGCTCTTGCGCCAGTTGGGGTACACCAAAACAGCCGTTGCAGAGCCGAACATCGAACACATCTTTAAGCAAGCAGCCATTCATCAAGCGAAAGAGTTAATTTTTTGCGCCAAAACAGTTTCTTATCAAAACATCATTGCCGCGTTGGCACAAGGCGGACCGAGATTTTATTACAAAATATTAAACCCCAACAGCACTGCACTCATTGGCAGCAACTCGAAAGACACAGCCGGAGATTTGTATGTAGTCGAAAAACAGTATGCACTTTTTCGCCCCGAAAACTTGCGCAAGAAACGAATGCTCGATTTGATATTTTGCATAACGATGTTTCCGAATCTATTCATATTAGTATGGATACAGCAAGGGGAAAACAAACTCATTCAAAATTGGATGCAAGTATTGCTTGGCAGAAAAACATGGGTAGGGTTTCGGTCAGCGAGTTTGCTTAAACAGTTTCCGAGCGCAAGGCCGGCTGTGTTGAGTGCAGACTGCATGGTTCGCGAGTTTAGTTTGAGCGAGAGTGAGCAAACCACAGTGGCCTTAAACTATGCTAAGCATTATCGCGTTATAGATGATGTGAAAATCATTTTCAAAAACTGTATTAGATTAGGCATATGAAAAAGTTAATCGTTTTACTTCTGTTGTTTGGTTCCGTTTCTGCCTTTGCTACGAATGGAGTAAAGCGATTGATGATTTTGCAAGCTTGTGGCTTCTCTACTATTAAGCCTGTTTCACAGACTTACACTTCTAATTATATTCCCTTGCAGATACCTAAAATAGAAACGCCCAAAGGGGCGGTGTTTTGCCGATTGGAAGACAAGCTTACCAAAGCTACTAAGGTTTGGATAAAGATAGGGGTGAAGTGATTAACCCAAGATAGTTTCGAGGATTTCTGGCGAACGCAAATTGAAATGTGAAATGTGAAATTGGTAATACTTTAAGATACTATTCATCAATTGCCTGCGCTCGGTACGGTTAACGGCCAATTTCTTTTCATCATAAAAACTTGTCTGCATCAACTCGGCTAATAAAGCACTTTCTTGCTTAGACAGAAAATGGAATCCTTCTTCATTATTGGCAGTAAACACACCTTCTTGCAACTCGAAGTAAGGCGTATGCGTGCTGAAGTTAGTCTGCGGGAAAAACCCCAAATGGCGTGTAAAGTGCACAAGAAATAACAAATGAAAATCGGGAGGAAGTTGAGGCGTTTCGTCTAGGTAATACAAGGCTGAATATACAAAATCAAAGAGTTCGTCATTAGCTTCGTGTTCTTGAATAGACTTGGTGACTACTTCGAGCAAGAACATGGCTACGGTAATCTTTAAAGTATCAAACGGCAGCGATAAATAAGTGTGCGCGCGGTTAAACTCTTTGATGTAAAGTAAGCCGCGGTTTTCGTGATATTGAAACTCTAAATCCAACAAACTCAGTGGCTGCATCATGCTCGCTTTTGATTTTGATTTGGCGGAGCGAACGCCCTTTACCATAAACGACAGCAAACCAAATTTTTCGGTGTAGATGCGTGCTATGATACTCGTTTCCGAATATTTAGTCGTGTGCA
>CANGXE010000055.1 GCA_947457525.1 Bacteroidota bacterium
AAAGACATTTTCTTGTTGAACACTTATTTGTTTGCAGATGCCGGAGTGATAGCTTTTAATAATACTAACCAAAAACAAGAATTAAGTCAAGTACGAGCAGATGCCGGAGTAGGCGTAGCGCTCACCATAAAGAAATGGGGGGTGCTGCAAAACATTAGACCGTTGACCATTCGTTTTGATGTTCCATTTTTCATCACACACGCTCCTTTTATTAATCAACGTCACTTAGATTTCAGATGGGTGCTGGGTATAAATAGGACGTTTTGATGATTCTCACCACTCGTTTTGTTCCTTATTCAGCAATGGCTATCTATCCCTTCATTTTGGTGAAGCGAAAAGAGTTTAGTGAAAATGCCGTATTGATAAATCATGAGCGGATTCATCATCGCCAACAACTAGAATTGTTGATTATCCCTTTTTATTTGGTTTATCTACTTAACTATTTAGTTAACTTAATTCGCTATCGAAATCATTACCGTGCCTATAAAGAGATTATCTTTGAGCGCGAAGCTTTTGCCCAAGATGCCGACTTGGACTATTTGAACAAAAGGAAGTTATATTCGTTTTTAAAATTTATTTACTAATTAGAGTTATGTCAAGTCAACGTGTTGCAGTTTTTCGTAAGTCAGTTTTTAATGCTGCTCACCGCTTGTATCGCAGCGATTGGAGTGAAGAGAAAAACAAAGAAGTTTTTGGTTTGTGTGCTAACGAACATTACCACGGTCACAACTATCGCTTGGATGTTAAACTCATCGGGGAGATAGACCCCGAAACAGGCTATGTGATTGATTTAAAGATTTTGGATACTATCATAAAAAAGGAAATTCATGAGCGGTTTGATCACCGCAACTTGAATTTAGATACTGAAGAATTCAAAAATTTAAATCCCACGGGAGAGAACATCATCGTAGTGATTTATAACATTCTTCGCGAGCATCTTCCGGTCAAATATGATCTGCAAATTCGCCTATGGGAAACGGATAGAAACTATTTTGAGTATCCGGCTGGTTAATTAAAAGCTAGTAAAGCTAATTCATCCGCCACACTCATTGGTTCATATCCAAGTGACTTCGCTTTAGTAATATCCATTGACACATCAGCAGGACGCGGAGCAGCCATTTCGATATCTTTTTGAGAGCAAGATTTTAGGAGATTTTTTTCGAGGTTAAACACTTCTGAAATTTTTAACCCAAATTCATAGCGCGATAGTCTTTCCTCTCCGGCTACATGATATATACCACTCGCCTTGCCCAATAGTTTCAATAAACCTTTGCTTACACTTTGAGTACCGGCCATGCTTCTATATTCATCGTGAAATAAAGAAACCGGTTGCCCACTCCTTAACTGCTGAATAAGGTTAGAAACATAGTTTGCCTTGCCATTTGCTGATGCGCCAAACATGAGCGACAAACGACATACGGTGGCCAAAGGATAAATACTCAATATCTTTTGCTCGGCAAGTGCTTTATGTTCACCATATAGGTTGACAGGATTGACTTCATCCTGTTCGGTGTACATTCCTTGGCGACCGTCAAACACTAAGTCCGTAGAGCTAAACAAAAAAGGGATGTTGTAATCAGCACAGATACCCGCCAAATTTGCGGAGGCTTCTACATTTACGGTGTAACTTTCTTGTGGATGAACTTGACAGTAATTGGCATCAGCTAGAGCTGCTAAGTGAATGACTGCATCGGGTTCTATATCATCTATCAAATTACCGAGTGAAATATAATTCGTGATGTCACCATGCAATGAGGTGAGCATTGGCGAAGTAAACGCACGTTTGTTATATAAACCATATACATCAAAATCATTCGCAGCTTCTTTGATCAAGCTATATCCAAGAAAACCGGAGGCACCGGTAATGATGAGTTTTGGCTTCATCGGATGAAAATAGAAAATGCCTTTAAAAATAAAACGTCCGAGATAATATGACCTCGGACGTTTTTAAAAATTTGAATAATAAGTAGTTACATATTCAACGGTCGGTTTTCCGTAGCAGTCAAGCAAGCTTCTTTAAATGCTTCAGTGTAGGTCGGATGAGGATGGCTCATGCGCGCTACATCTTCTGCACTAGCGCGGTATTCCATCGCCACAACGCCTTCGATAATCAAATCTGCAGCACGTGCGCCAATGATATGCACACCAAGAATTTCATCCGTATTTTGATCGGCTAAAACTTTTACAAAACCATCTAAATCGCCACTAGCACGTGCGCGACCTAAAGCGCGAAAAGGGAACTTGCCGCTTTTAAACGCAATACCTTTTTCTTTTAACTCTCTTTCAGTGGCACCAACACTTGCCGCCTCCGGCCAAGTGTACGCCACGCCTGGGATGAGGTTGTAATTTATATGTGGTTTTTGTCCGGCAATGTATTCGGCCAACATCACACCTTCTTCTTCTGCTTTGTGCGCCAACATTGCTCCTCGAACCACATCACCCAAAGCATAAATGCCCGGAACATTTGTTTCTAAATGGTCGTTTACTGCTATTCGTCCACGCTCATCTTTGGCAACACCTGCAGCTTCTAAATTTAACCCTTCCGTGTAGGGTGCACGACCTACGGCCACTAAACAATAATCACCTTTTACTTCTAGTTTTTCGCCTTTATTGTTCTCTACTGTTACGGTTACTTCTTTTGCTTTTACACTTGCTCCGGTCACTTTGTGCGAAAGCATAAACTCCATGCCTTGTTTTTTCAATACGCGTTGCATCTCTTTGCAGATATCATCATCCATGCTCGGTACAATTTTATCGAGGTATTCTACGACAGTTACTTTTGCTCCTAAGCGTAAGTAAACAGAGCCAAGTTCCACGCCAATAATTCCACCACCAATAATCACCAAATGTTTAGGCACTTCACTCAAGGTTAGCGCCTCTGTGGAAGTGATAATTCTTTTTTTGTCAATTTTAATAAACGGCAAATTGATAGGTTTGCTACCTGTACCGATGACTACTTTTTCGCCTTCAATTTCAGTTACTTCACCTTTATCATTAGTAATGGCAATTTTGTTTTTGGTGACAAAAGATCCTTTGCCATAGTAAGTATCAATCTTATTTTTTTTCATCAAAAAGGCGATGCCGTCATTGTTGGCTTTCACTACGCCATCTTTGCGGCTTACCATTTTTGAAAAATCAAAAGCTAAGCCTTTTGTCGTGATGCCATGATCGGCAAATGCTTTTTCTGCATTGTGGTAATGCTCAGAGCTGTCGAGCAAAGCTTTGGATGGAATACAGCCTACGTTGGTGCAAGTGCCACCTAACACATTATATTTTTCTATAATCGCTACTTTCATCCCTAGTTGCGCACAACGGATGGCAGCAATGTAACCTCCAGGTCCGGAGCCAATGATAACTACTTGGTATTTTGACATATATGATTAATTAAATATCTAACAATAAATCTACGGGATCTGCACCAAGCAACATCTTGTGTGGGTTTTCTAAAAAGTCTTTGACTGCTACCAAAAAGCTAACACTTTCTTTGCCATCTATCACTCGGTGGTCGTAACTCAAAGCGATGTACATCATTGGGCGGATCACCACTTGTCCATCAATAGCCATAGGGCGGTCTTGCACTTTGTGCATACCCAAAATAGCTGTTTGCGGAGGGTTGATAATTGGTGTAGACATTAACGAGCCAAACACACCACCATTACTGATGGTAAAAGTACCACCGGTCATGTCATCCATGCCCAATAAACCATCTCTTCCTTTGATGGCTAGTTCTTTTACTTTTTTCTCAATGCCCGCCAAAGTCAGACTTTCTGCATTGCGGATTACCGGCACTACTAAACCTTTCGGTGTAGAAACAGCAATAGAAATGTCACAGTAATCGTGGTAAACAATTTCATTATCCTCTATTGATGCATTCACCGCTGGAAATTTCTCTAGCGCCAAGCAAACAGCTTTGGAGAAGAAACTCATCATGCCGAGCGATACTTCGTTTTTCTTTTTAAACGTTTCGCCATACTTCGCGCGAATGGCGTTGATGGCAGTCATGTCCACTTCGTTGAAAGTGGTTAACATGGCCGTAGAGTTTTTAGAGTAAACCAAACGCTCAGAGATTGTTTTGCGTAAGCGGCTCATTTTTTCTCTGCGTTCGTTGCGGCTAAAAGCTTCGCGTTGCGGTAGGTTAGCTTTATTCCTAACTGCGTTTAGTGCGTCTTCCTTGGTTAATCTTCCACTCACGCCAGTACCTTTAACATCAGTGGATTTTACTCCGCCTTCGTCCAATATTTTTTTGGCTGCCGGAGATGGTGTGCCGGTGGCATAATTAGTAGTTTTAGTTTCTATGACGGCTTCTTGTTTTGGAGCTTCAGCTTTTTTCTGCACTACCACTTCTGCTTTTGCTTCAACCTTTGGTGCATTGGCCGGAGCAGCAGCATTCTCGTCAATGTGACAAATCAAATCTCCAATTTTTAAGTCATCGCCTTCTTTGGCTACGAACTTTACCAAACCACCAATCGGGGCAGGAATTTCTTGCGAAGCTTTGTCTGTTTCCAATTCGCAAATTGGTTGGTCAATGGTTACATAATCTCCGTCTTTTACTAAAAAACGAGATAGGGTTACTTCGGTGATACTTTCCGCTACGGCAGGCACTTTTAATTCTGTCATGTTAGGTATGTTTGGTCTGTAATGGTTGAATAGTTTTGTCAGATTAAGCGAAAGCTCTCTTTAAGATATCGTTTTGTTCTTTGATGTGTTGTTTTTTGTAGCCTGTGGCAGGAGAAGCTGAATTTTTGCGTGCGACTACCTGCATCGGTAGCTTGTCATACAAACGTCCTAGCAAGAAACTCCAAGCGCCCATGTTTTGGGGCTCTTCTTGCACCCAAAGAACTTCTGCGCCTTTATGTTTTTTCACCAGTTCAAGCATAGCTTTTTCAGGCATTGGGTAAAGTTGCTCAGCTCTTGCTATAATGATATCATTAGTTTTGTCGGCTTCTTTTTTCTCCAACAAATCGTAGTAGATTTTTCCACTACAGAATAAAATCTTACGCGCTTTTTTTACCCCTTCATCATTCACTAAAAGTTCTTGGAAACTGCCTTTAAACAAGTCGTCAATAGATGATTGACAACGCGGATGGCGTAACAATGATTTTGGAGACATGACGATAAGTGGCTTGCGGAAATCCCAAGTCATTTGTCTGCGGATAGCGTGGAAGAAGTTGGCAGGATCAGAGATGTTCACTACAACCATATTCAACTCTGCACACATCTGCAAGAAACGCTCCATTCGTGCAGAAGAGTGCTCAGGACCTTGGCCTTCATAGCCGTGTGGCAAGAGCATTACTAAGCCTGTGCTACGTTGCCATTTGCTTTCTGCAGCTGCAATAAATTGGTCAATGATAATTTGGGCTCCGTTGTTGAAGTCGCCAAACTGTGCTTCCCAAATCACCAAGTGGTCGGGGGAAGGTAGCGAGTAACCATATTCAAAACCTAGAACACCATATTCGCTCAAGTGCGAGTTGTAGATAAAACATTTGCCTTGATTGTCACTCAATTTTGATAAACGATTAAATTCAGCATCAGTGTTTTCATCAGTAATCACCGCGTGGCGATGAGTAAAGGTGCCGCGCTTCACATCCTCTCCACTCAAACGAACATTTTTTCCATCCATCAAGATAGATGCATAAGCCATCAACTCAGCCGCAGCCCAGTCAACACTCTTATTTTCGTTCATTACTTTGCGTCTTTCCTCGAGGTATTTTTGTACTTTTTTGATAGGCACAAATCCTTCGGGATAAGTTGTTATGGCATTGATGATTTGCTTTGCCATGGTTTTAGTGATAGACGTGTCGGGCGACTTTAAGAAGTCTTCACCCGTAGCGCGTTTCATTTTTTCCCAAGCTAGTTCATTCGGTTGTTTTTTGTAAGGCAGTGGTTGTTGTTTTACACTGTCTAATCGGGCTTGCAAATCATCCCAAAATTCTTTCTCTAAACGTTTAGCTATCTCAGTAGTGATGCTTCCTTCTGCCTGCAATAAATTAGAATAAATATCACGAGCGTTTCCTTTTGATTTCAGCACGTTGTCAATCAACTTGTACATGCCCGGTTGTGTGAACTTCGGGTCATCACTTTCGTTGTGTCCCCATTTGCGGTAACACACCATGTCAATGAAAATATCTTTGTTGAATTTTTGACGATATTCTGTGGCTATTTCACTTGCAAAAATTACGGCTTCAATATCGTCTCCGTTCACGTGAATAACCGGAGCTTCAATAGTAGCAGCAATAGAAGTGGAATAATCAGATGAACGAGCATCATCAAAATTTGTGGTAAAACCGATTTGATTATTAATCACAAAGTGAATGGTACCACCGGTATAATAGCCTTTCAATTTGGCCATTTGAAGCACTTCGTAAACAATACCTTGTCCGGCAACAGCCGCATCTCCGTGAATTAAAATAGGGAGAATTTGGTTGTAGTTAGAGTCATAAATCACATCGGCTTTGGCACGGGTAAAACCGGCTACCACCGGGTTAACCGCTTCTAAGTGCGAAGGATTTGGCAACAACTTTAAATAAAGTGATTGTCCGGAGGTGGTTTTGTATTGGTGTGAATAGCCTAAGTGATATTTCACGTCACCATCGCCCATGGTCAAGTCAAACTGAGAGTTGCCTTCGAATTCGTTGAAAATTTCATCATAAGGTTTCTCCATGATGTTAGCTAACACGTTCAAGCGACCGCGGTGTGCCATACCAAACACTACTTCTTTCACATTGAGCGAAGCTGCAGTTTGAATAATGGCATCTAAAGCAGGAATAGTGGTTTCGCCACCTTCTAGAGAAAAACGTTTTTCACCAATGTATTTTGTACCTAAAAACTTTTCGAAAATTACTGCTTTGTTGAGCTTGCGGAGGATGTGTTCTTTTTTCTTGATGTCGTAGTTGATGATTTTGTCCGTTTTTTCGATTTTAGTGCGAAAAAAAGCAACTTCTTCATTTTGACGGACATAGCCATATTCGAATCCGAGGGATTGCGTGTAAATTCGTTTCAACTTGGCTAGAATATCATTCAGTGATGCATTCGCTAAACCAATTTCGCTGCCGATGGCAAATTTTTTATCTAAGTCTTTGTCTGTTAGACCAAAATCGCTAAGCGCAAGGTTAGCTTCACGGTCTTTTCTGGGCTTCAAAGGATTGGTGTTGGCGATGAGGTGACCACGTCTGCGATATGCCTCAATGAGGTTATACACCTTAAACTCATCGCTGGAAAAGGTTTGAGCTTTGCCGTTGTAATTAAGTGTGGCAAAATCAAATCCTTCAAAAAACTTTTTGAAATCCGCTTCCACCGAATCGGGATTGTTCTTGAAATCTTTGTAAAGGTTCTCCAAGTATTCAGGAGTAGCATTGGTCAGATATGAATATTTATCCATAATATGGTCTCAAAAAATTTTTGTGCGAAGCTAAAGGATATGAGTGAATTACCAAAAGCATTAGCATAAGTTTGAAAAAACATTCAATTTGAACGAGTCTCATTGGTTTTGATTGCGATAAAGGTGCAGTAAACGGCTGAATTCAGTTTCTCTTGGAAAAAATCAAATTAGGTTTGGAAATTTGATTGCTAAGGCTATATTTGCAGTCCTTTTTTAAAACAAATACCAATGGCCAACCACAAATCAGCAAAAAAACGCACTCGTCAAATTGCAAAACGCAGATTGTTTAATCGTTACTATGCGAAAACCACTCGTAATGCTATCAGAGATATTCGCGCAGAAAAAGACGGAAAATCAGCAGAAGTAGCTCTTCCGAAAGTATTTGCTTTGCTAGACAAATTGGCTAAGCGTGGTTATATCCATAAAAACAAGTCAGCAAATTTGAAAAGCGGATTAACCAAAAGAGTAACTTCTTTGAAAAAGTAATCCAAAACAAAACTTATAAATGAAAGGCGTTCCTCCAAGAACGCCTTTTTTTATTTTTAAGCCTAACTAATCTTTTTGACATGGAAGAAAATGAATACCTCTCCATTAAACAATGGGCAGAGGAAGACCGCCCGCGGGAAAAGTTATTATTGAAAGGCAAATCATCACTTAGTGATGCTGAGTTG
>CANGXE010000056.1 GCA_947457525.1 Bacteroidota bacterium
CAATTTCAGCGAATTTTCGCAACAAATATACAATATAGTTAACGATTGAACCTAGGTTAAATTGTTAGTAAACTGTTAAAAATTAAAAAGGATTAGCAGCTGTTTAAAATGCCTGTAAATCGACAAGGCGTTTGTAGATCCCCGATTTGGCCAAAAGGCCGATGTGGTTGCCACGCTCACGGATAAGTCCGTCTTGCATCACGATGATTTCATCGGCATATTGAATAGTCGACAAACGATGCGCAATCACAATAGTGGTGCGGCCTTTCATCAACTTGGTGAGCGCATCTTGCACCAATTTTTCAGAACCTGAATCGAGTGAAGAGGTGGCTTCATCTAAAATCAAAATTGGAGGATTTTTGAGGACAGCACGTGCAATTGTAATTCGTTGACGTTCCCCTCCGCTGAGTTGCCCGCCTCGGTCGCCAATGTTGGTGTCGTAGCCATTCGCTAGTTTACTGATAAAATCATGAGCGTTAGCTATTTTAGCCGCTTCAATGACTTGTTCGCGGGTCACGTTTTCTTGCCCAAAAGCAATGTTATTGAACACCGTTTCGTTAAACAAAATAGACTCTTGCGACACCATGCCAAACAATCCTCGCAAATCTTGCAAAGCATAGTTTTTGACATTCACCCCATCAATCAAAATCTCACCATCGGTGACATCATAAAACCTCGGCAACAAATCAACAATAGTTGTTTTGCCGGCACCACTTTGCCCTACCAAGGCAATCATTTTACCTTTGGCAATGTTTAAGTTAATGTCTTTGAGAATTTGTTTGTCATCATAATTGTTATAGGTAAACGACACATTTCTATACTCAATGGATTCCTTGAAATTGGTAATAGCCACAGGACTTTTCGCTTCCTCAATTTTTACATCAGCATCCAAAATTTCAAAAATCCGATTGGCGGACGCTAAGCCTTTTCGAATGTTATAAAATGCCGAAGAAAAACTTTTAGCCGGCTGAATAAGCTGAGCAAACAAAACCATAAAGCCAATAAATGTTTCGGCTTCGAGGCCTTTGTTATCTAACACCAAAGTGCCGCCATAATACAACACGATACATACCACACACATCGCCAAAAACTCGGTGAGCGGAGAAGAAAGCTCTCTGCGCGAGTGCATGCGTGCGCTCACTTCGTAAAGCGTGTAATTGATTTTTTTGAACTGCGTTAAAATGAATTTCTGCGCATTGAAGGCATGAATAATGCGCAAGCCACTCAAGGTTTCATCCGCCATCGAAATCAAATGGCCGGTTATATTCTGTGCATCTGTAGATTGTTTTTTCAAACTTTTACCCACGCGCCCAATGATTAAACCCGTCACTAAAAGCATTACAAAAACAAAGGCAGTCAACTGAGGGCTAATAAGCAACAAAGCAAAAAGATAAATGAAAATATTCAGTGGCTCGCGAACTGTCACTTCAATAAAACTAATAATACTGTTTTCTACTTCTTTCACATCATCCGTAAGTCGAGCAATAATGTCGCCTTTACGCTCTTTAGAGTAGAAAGACAGAGGAAGCGATACAATTTTTTGGTAAATGTCGTTCCGAATATCACGTACAGAGCCACTGCGGATAGGCGACAGAAAATAGACCGCCAAAAAGCGAAACAAATTTTTGAGAAAAAACAAAACAGCCACTACCAAACAGAACTTTATCAAAGCACTGACTTGGTCGGTTTTGTTGATTTCGAGGCTAAGTAAATATTTCAGGTATTCTAATACGTAAGAGGCCGAATAGGCAAAAGTCGGGCGCTCCATCACCATTGGCACTTTCTTGAAAAGCAACTGCAAAAAAGGCACAATCATCACGACCGAAAACAGAGAAAAAACTACCGTGAGTAGATTAAATAACACATTCAAAAGCGCATACGAAGTGTATTTGCGGATATAACTCAGAATGCGAAAAAGATTTTTCATCGGGTGCAAATATAGATTTTGTTGGCTATGCCGCTACGCTCTGTTTCGTAGCTTAAACGCCAACTCCTTCATATAATTTTTACTTTAGCCGAAATTTTTAAATTTATGGATACGCGCAGACAGCTACGCATCGCTTCGGTAATCAAAGATGCTTTTTCTGAAATATTGGTGAGAGATGGCAAAAACATATACGGCACCGCTTTTGTGACCGTGACAAACGTTAAAGTGACTTCTGACTTGACGCTAGTTAGGTTTTATTTGAGCATATATAATGCAACCGACAAAGAGGAAGTTATTGGTAAGTTTAATTTCAAGAAGTTTGATATAAAAAAACTTTTGGCCGAAAAACTTCGCCACCAGTTACGCAGAATACCGGAGTTAGAGTTTTTTGTGGACGATACACAAGATTACGTAACTCGCATCAATGAAGTGTTCAACAAAATAAAAGAAGAAGACGAAAACCTTAAGGCCGAGCTAGAGAAACCGGCTCCAAAAAAAACAGCGGTAAAACGCAAAGCTCCTGCTAAAAAGAAGGCTTCCTAATGCTAAATTTTACGAAATAACATGTTGGCTTTTCGCATTGCCTTTCGGTATATATTCTCTAAAAAATCAACGAATGCAATCAACATCATTGCACGGGTAAGCATGTTAGGCATGGGCGTAGGTGCATTTGCACTCATAGTCGTTTTGTCGGTATTTAATGGATTTGAAGGATTAGTACTTTCACTCTACAATTCTTTTTATCCCGATTTAGAAATCAGAGCCGCAGCCGGAAAAACCTTTATAGAAGACCCAAAAATTACCCAACAAATTATGTCTGCCGAGGAAGTGTTGGCCGTTGCTCGCTCGCTCGAAGAGAACGCCTACTTTCAATATGACGAGCAAACGCAACTAGGCACCATCAAGGGCGTGGATGAAGCCTACCAGCAAGTCACTTCAGTGAAAGATTTTGTGCGGATGGGCACTTTTTCAATTTACGACAGTCCGCATAATCATGCTGTAGTTGGTGCAAATATTGGCTTCTCGATGAACATAGATGTGGAGCGAAGCACAGAACCTTTGCAAATCACTGTGCCGCGCAAAGGGGTGAAGAACGCCATGCGCCCAGAAGATGTGTTTACAACGAGAATGGCCATTCCCGATGGTTTATTTTCCATTCAACAAGAATTTGATTCGAAATATGTTTTTGTCAATTTGAAATTTGCGCAAGAGTTGTTAGGCGATGAACAAAGTATTTCATCCTATGAGCTAAAACTAAAGCCGGGGGCAAACATTGATAGAGCAAAAAAACAATTGCAAGAACAACTAGGCGCAGGTTACAAAGTGCTGACGCGCTACGAACAAAAAGCAGAAATGTATCAGGTTATTTTAATTGAGCGCTGGGTAACCACGGCCATCTTGGCATTCATCATTTTGATTATCGCATTCAATATCATCGGATCACTTTCTATGTTAGTGATTGAAAAAAAGCGCGACATCTCTATTTTGAAAGCTATGGGTGGAAGCGAAAAATTGGTGCAACGAGTTTATTTACTCAACGGCTTGATGGCTTCTTTTATTGGCGCGGCCGTAGGCATGGCGCTTGGTTATGCAATATGTTTACTTCAAATTAAATTTCATTTTCTGCTGCTCAACTCGGGTGGAGGCGGTAGTTTTGTCATCAATCATTATCCGGTAGAGTTGCGTCCGATGGATGCGGTGATCACCATCCTCATTATTGGAATGATCAGTTTGATAGCCGCTTATTTTCCGGCCAAAAAAGCGGGTGAAAGTTTAATGGAATTTAAGTAGCTAGAAAGAACCGAAATTCTTTTGTTCTGCTTTGCTATCTAGGTAAGCTTTTGTAGTGTCTGAAATAGTAGTTCGGATAGGTCTGAACGAAAAACCAAGTTGCTTTATTTTTTCATTGCTATACGTAAAACTTACGCCCGCAATGGCTGCACTTTCGCGAGTGACTAAAGGTTCTTTTTTAGTAAAAATAGTCTTCACACTTTCACTTATCCATGCCAAAGTTAGGAGCCATTTTTTTGCAGCAATACTAGGACGGCTCACCTTCATTTCGTCTGCTACTTGCCACATCAACTCTTCGTAAGATAAATTTTCGCCTACAAGAATATATTTTTCTCCATTTGCTCCTTTCTCCATTAATAAAATCAAGGCTTCAGCCACATCGCGCACATCCACAAAACCATTAGTGGCAGTAGTGTAAAAACTAAGCCCATTAGCGACTGCACGAAAGATAGAATTGGGTTCAGCGTCCCACCAACCTGCTCCTAAAATAGTACCTGGACAAGCCACTACTACACTTAATCCTTCCTCCGCTGCGCGCCACGCTTCACGTTCGCCATATTGCTTACTTCTAAAATACCAAAATGCTTTATTGATATTTGGGTCGGAATATTTTTCATCTATGATTTTGCCTTGAACAGGCAAACCAAATGCTGCGACAGAACTTACGTGCACCACTTTTTCAACACCAGCATATATTGCCGCGTTCATCACGTTGGCTGTCCCTTCAATGTTTACTTTCATCAAAGCTTCAGTATCTTTGGCAGCAAATGAAATCATAGCAGCACAATGATAGACCCGTGAAACGCCTTTCATGGCTTCTTCCAGCGAAACAACATCTAAAATATCTCCTTCTACCCAATCAATTTTTTCAGCATAATTTCCCAATAAATTAAGTAAGGAACTTGCTCGCTTGATGGCACGAATTTTCTCTCCCCTTTCGAGCAATAATTTGGCTAAGTAAGACCCCACAAAACCTGTGGCTCCGGTGATTAAAATCATTCGGTCAAAGATGTTATCTTTTGGCATAGAACAAGTCAAATTGCAGTAAAAACTTTTGATTTATACAAAACCTTTGAGTCAGGCTATTGTTTTTAAGGCACAAGAAGAAAGAAAATGGAAAAATTAAAAGGTAAAAAGATTGTAATTGCTGGAGCAACGGGAAGCATAGGCGAGCAAACCACAAAACAATTGTTAGCCAGCGGAGCTGATGTGTTTTTATTAGCCAAAGACGCTAACCGTCTAGGAGAACTAGTGGCAGAGTTGCAATTACCAAGCAATAGAGCATTTCAAGTAGACATCACCAATGGAGAGCATTTGCAAGAAGTGGCTAAAGTAATCAATGAAGAAATCATCGCTCCAGATGTATTAATCAATGCTGTGGGCATTGGTATCATCAAACCTTTTGAGCAGTTAAGTTTCGAAGAGTTTGATAAAAGTATTTCCGTCAATCTCTATGGTGCTTTTCACTTATTGAAATCTTTTTTGCCAGCCATGAAAGAACAAAAGAAAGGCTTAATCATCAACATTCCGGGGGTGCTGGGCAAAACGCCAATGGCCGGGGCTACGGCCTACAGTGCTTCTAAATACGGGCTCAACGGCATGATGAAAAGCCTGCGTGAAGAACTAAAACGAACGGATATTCGGATTACGCAATTGTTTTTGGGCGGAGTAGATTCGCGCTTCTGGGATACAATTGACCTGCGCGTGCAGCGCGACAAAATGATAATGGCTGAAGAAGCCGCCAAAGCAATTTGGTTTTTGTGTCAGCAACCAAGCTCGGGCGTTGTGAGCGAAATGGTCATTCAACCTTTTAATCATCAAGTTATTTAATAATAAGACAATGGGAAATTATCGCATAAAATCAACTCTTCGACTACCGATTAGCCTCGATGAGGCATGGACATTTTTCTCTTCGCCAAGAAACCTATCGAAGATAACACCGGCCAAAATGAATTTTCAGATTTTATCTAATTCTGAGAGCGAAACGATGTATGCCGGTCAAATTATCACCTATAACGTTTCTCCAGTTTTCAATATTCCTTTGTATTGGATGACAGAAATCACTCACGTGCAACACCACGAATATTTTATTGATGAACAACGCTTTGGTCCTTATGCGCTCTGGCACCACACGCACAAGTTTAAGGCGATTGACGGAGGAGTAGAGATGACCGATATTGTACACTACAAATTGCCATTAGGCATTTTGGGTAATTTCGCTCACTGGCTTTTTGTAGAAAAAGAAGTAGAACAAATTTTTACGCACCGCACTGAAATTCTGAAAAACCTATTTGGTGAATTGAAGTAGTTGGCTATTCCTTCCCATTTAAAATATTCTATTTTTACCCCCGTCCTTTAATACTCAAACCAAACACATGATTAGTAAAATCAATTTAGAAGAACCGGAAACTCCAAACGTTAAACCGGATGAAGCCATCGAAAAGTTAGCGGGTGGCATGATGAAATTTGATAACAAATTTTTAGAACAACGTAAAATATTTTTGTGGGGCGGAGTGCATGACGAATCAGCAGAGAAGGTGGTGAACCGCTTACTATACTTGGAAGCTACCGATCCGGGAAAAGAAATTTTTTTCTACATAAACAGTCCAGGGGGAGTAGTTACTTCGGGTATGGTCATATATGATGTGATGCAAATGATTTCCTCACCTGTGACTACCATTTGCATGGGCTTAGCGGCTTCAATGGGTTCTATCCTTTTGAGCGGAGGCACCAAAGGCAAGCGTTTAATTTGGCCAAACGGCAGAGTGATGATTCATCAGCCCTCTTTAGGCGGCATGTATGGTCAGGCTACGGATATCGAAATTACGGGCAATGAAATACTAAAAGTAAAACAAATGAGTGCTCGCGTGTTGGCTGAAAACTGTGGTAAGACTTACGAGCAAGTGATGAAAGACTTTGACCGCGACTATTGGATGAACGCTGAAGAAGCCTTGAAGTATGGCATCGTTGATGGTATAGCCACAAAACTGTAATCAACAATGACACGCCAAGATCAAAATGTTGAAATTGCTCGCTACCAAAAGGAAATTGCTGTTCGCTTGGGCTTAGACTCAGACAACCTTATTTTCAATTATAAGCAGAAAAATGAAACTATTCGTTTGGATTTAGTCACCGTAAATGCTAAACATGAACAATCTTTTTTGTTTCATACCATAACCGGAACCGACACCCTAGACGCGCTCAAAAAAATGTTAGAGTACATTGATGAGCATTATCCCAATGAGAGCAGCATGACTATTCAGTGGGTTAAAATTGGCGATAACAAATTACACACCTCCTATTTCCGAGCACAAAACATGTATGGTGCTTTAGATAAATTCTATTACGGTCGCGACCTTAGCCAATACAAAATCTTCAGCATTTCGTTAAATCCTATCAGCTAAGTTGTTTTGGCATTAACTAAATCTTAACTTTCATATTATATTTGTAGGGAACAATTAAAACTCTTTACAATGAACATGAAGTTTACTTCTTTTATGTTGACGTTGGTGTGTGTCTTCACCACCTATATGTCAAATGCGCAGTGCTTACCGACAGCTGTGCGACCAGTTTTTGGCACCACTTCGGCAGCATCAGGACTGGTCACTTTTTCTAATGTGCCCACCGGCAATGTTATACAAGTGAACTGCCCCGCAGCCAACACTATTTATAACATCGACATGTGTGCTACTAATCCGGGTACAAACATACCGGATGGTACAAATGATGGCCAGGTAACTATTATTAATGTAAATAGCGCTGCTGCTGTATCCCTTGCTTTCGGTGATGATGGTTGTACAAACGTTGTTCCTAACGGTTTCGGACCAACAGTAATGTCCTTTACTGCACCAGCAGCAGGTACATTCTTTTTGTACTTAACTGAGTGGAATGCTGCCGGCACGGTTGATTGTATTGCCGATGGTGCAAATTCAGCTTATATTTTCAATATCACTATAGTTGCTCCAGCAGCTAATGACTTAGCCCTTGACTCAGCGGCTTTGCCTTCCCTTTACACTTCGGTAGCTATTCCTCAACTACAACCATTTAGTGTTGGTGCAAGAATTAAAAACGTAGGTGGAACAGCAGTAGCTAATACAGCCGTAGCGGTTAGAATTAGAAATTTAACTACAAATACTGTTGTCAGTACACAAACGCTTACCGGCCCTACTTCACTCGCTAGTGGCTCATCTACTTATCTGCCAGGTACTTCTTATGTAGCTCCTGCAGTTGAAGCCTTTTATGAGTTTCGATACATCTGCAGCATGTCTACGACAAACGG
>CANGXE010000057.1 GCA_947457525.1 Bacteroidota bacterium
AGCGGGCTTACCGCGATGCTCGCGTTGGAACTATCGTTGCCGGCACCACTGAAATCATGAAAGAGATTATTGGGAAAATGGCGATTGATGGTGTGAACTATGAAGGCGCTTATAAAAATATGAAAGCCGCAGCAGATGCCCAAGAAGCTGCGGCTAGCGTAAAAACAAATGCCAGCTCAGCTGCTGGACCAACGCCACCAACGGGAAGCGCAAAACTATCCGAAACAGCACGTGAAATTATTTATTCATTGCCTTCTCGTTTGCGCATCGATAAAGTGGAAGATAATCAATCTTCTGTTTTTCATTTCAAACTTGATGGTGAAAATGGAGGAGAATTTACCGTTTCACTTAAAAACAAACTAGTGGAAATACAAGACGGATTAGTAGGTGAGGCTAGCTGCGAGATCAAAGCAAAAGCAAGCGACTATGAAGATTTAGAACTCGGTCGGGGTAATCCGCAAATGATGTTTATGATGGGTAAAATCAAAGTAAGCAACCTAGGTGAAGTGATGAAGTTTATTACTCTGTTTAAGCGTATAAAGTCTGCCTAGTTTTATTGATTAATTGACAAAAGTTAAAAGCAACCCAATGTGGTTGCTTTTTTAATAGTGATTTATGTATAAACAAAGAAGCACCCTTTTGAGGTGCTTCTTTGTTATGTAAACTGTGTTTGTTATGCAGTTGCTGCAACAGCTTGTCTTTTTTCTTGGATACGGCTGGCTTTACCTTTACGATCTCTTTGGTAGAACAATTTAGCTCTACGAACACGACCGATTTTGTTTACTTGGATGGTAGCTACAAAAGGTGAGTTCAAAGGGAAAACACGCTCAACGCCTACACCATTTGATAATTTACGAACGGTAAACATTTTGTTTTCGCCAATACCACGGATTTGGATCACATCTCCACGAAATTCTTGGATACGCTCTTTATTTCCCTCTGTAATTTTGTAAGATACAGTGATATTATCTCCAGGGCCGAAGCTCGGATGCTCGTTCTTCACACTTAATGCTTGTTCAACGATTTTTAATTTTACGTTCATGATATGGGATGTTTACTTGCTTGTTTTTAAAATTGGATTGCAAATGTAGAAATGTTTACCAAAAAATGAAACGCTTTTAGGATGAAATATGCGAAAAAGCTTTTTTACTCTGCACAATGTAGCGTTAGCTATTCACTCAATAAGTCAGGCCTTCTACTTTTTGTGCGTTCAATAGACTGCTCAAATCTCCATTCTTGAATTTTTTTCTCGTGGCCGGAAAGCAAAACTTCCGGCACTTCAAGTCTGCGAAAGGTGTCAGGCCGAGTGTAAATAGGTGGGGAGAGGAGATTGTCCTGAAAACTATCAAACAAGGCTGAAGTTTCGTCATTGAGCACGCCCGGCAATAAACGCCCTATGGCATCCACAAAAATGGCAGCCGCTAATTCGCCACCGCTCAACACAAAATCACCCACCGAAATTTCTTTTGTGATGTAAAGTTGACGAATACGCTCGTCAATTCCTTTGTAGTGACCACACAAAATGATGAAGTTTTTCTTTAACGAAAGCGTGTTCATCATCTTTTGGTTCATGGTTTCTCCATCGGGTGTCATGTAGATGATGTCATCATAACTTCTTTGGCTGAGCAATTCATCTATACATTTAGCAATGGGTTCACACATCATTACCATTCCCGCGCCACCGCCATATTGATAATCATCTACTTTTTTGTGGTTACCTTCGCCATAGTTACGCAAGTTAACCAAGTTGACTTCCAGCAAACCTTTATCCTTAGCGCGCTTTAAAATTGAATGATTAAACGGACTTTCGAGTAGCTCAGGCAAAACGGTTATGATATCAATGCGCATAGTTCAGTGAGTTAAATTTCCAACAACCCTTCGGGTAAATCTACGGTCAGTTCTTTCTTTTTTTTGTTGATGTCTACAATAAACTCATCCGGCAGCGGTATCATCACTTCTCCGCCATCAAGTTTAGTGACACTTGCCAACAGCTGAGCCGGATTATCAAAAAGCTCGGAAATAGTTCCAACTTCTCCCAGTTGCTCATCAATGATGGTGTATCCAACTAGGAAACCAATCTGGTCTTGATTTTTGGCAAAAAGCGCTTGGCAGTCTTTTTCATACAAGTACAATGCCGTGCCGCTGTATCTTCTCGCCTCTTCTGGCGATTTTACTTCTTCGAATTGAATAAATCCATCGCTCAATCCTAGCCATTCGATCGATACGATAAAAAACGGAGTCATAGCTCCTTTGTTTTCAATCAAGAAATAAGGTGTTGCTTTCTTCTTGTTCTTGAACGGGCGATCTAACAAAAAGCGGAAAGCCCCACTTATTCCGTGAGGCTTTCCAAGTTTTCCGACTGATATTGTTTTTTCAGCCATGGTATAATTTATTCTGCAGGAGTTTCTGTGGCTTCAGCAGCAGGTGCTTCTGTTTCAGCTACCGGAGCTTCTTCCACTGCCGGTGCAACTTCTTCGGCTACAGGATTGGCTTCAGCTTGTGCTGCAGCTAGAGCCGCTGCGCGTTTAGCATCACGGTCTGCAGCTTTTTTCTGCTCTTGTTCTAGCAATTTAGCTGAACGATCAGCTTTGTCTTTGTGGTGTTTGTCTTTGTGGTCAAGCACTTTGTTTTTGTGCTCGTCAACCCACTGAGTAAACTTAGATTCTGCTTCGTCAAGGCTAAATGCGTTTTTAGCTACACCGCGCAAAAGGTGTTTTTTGAAGTGAACTCCTTTGTATTTAAGTATAGCATTTACTGTGTCAGTCGCTTCTGCACCTTTCAATAACCAATCTACAGCTTTGTCTACTTCAACGTGGATAGTAGCCGGTTTGGTTAGCGGGTTGTAGTCGCCAATTCTTTCAATGTATTTTCCGTCACGTGGAGAGCGACTGTCTGCCGCTACGATGTGGTAAAATGGGCGTTTGCCTCTACCGTGTCTTTGTAATCTGATTTTTACTGCCATGTCTTAAAGTTAATTTAAGTTTTGGGTGAAACAAATAGTTAATCCCTTTTTTAGGGAGCGCAAATATCGCAGGATTTGTCGAAATTGCAAATATTAAGTTGAAAATACTTCACTTACTTGCTTATTTTAGCACCGAAACTATGCGCAACAAAAATAACATAACTATTGGACAAGCTCTCGACAGAATGGTGTCTGACTTTAAAATTAAAGGAAAACTAGACGAAACACGCATTAAGCAAGGTTGGGAGCAGATAATGGGTAAAACTATTGCTCGATACACCAGTAATGTAGGTTTAAAGAATGGTAAACTATATGTCACCATTAGTTCTGCTTCACTAAAACAAAATCTTTCTTACGAGTTGGAAACCATAAAAAACAGAATAAATGAGGAATTGGGGACAAATGCGGTGGAGCAGGTTATAATAAGTTGACAATACAGAATGTTGCTACACTCCCCATTTCTATGTGGAATAACTTCAAGTATAGAATACACGATAGTTTTACTTTCGTTTTGATGAAAAGTGCGTTTACACTCATATTATTACTTGCTTTAACAGCAACCTGTGGTCTTTTTGCTCAGCAAAAAAGTGATACAATACCCTATAAAATTGGCAGTTACGACATTAAGAAACAGCAAACAGTACTATCCGTAGCCAACAAACTTAAGGTAGACCCCAAAACTATTGTTCGGCTCAATAAATTGAGAAGCATTCAACAAGACTTAGTGGAAGGGCAACGTATCAAAATACCGGTTTATCTCAAGGGATTTGTTCACGAAGCAGACAAAAATTATAATCCAGAGATGCCTAAGTTGGATAGTGCTCAAGCTAGTTTGATTTATTCCGCCACGGTGAAAGCCAGTCCGGCTGTAATTGCACCAACACTTACTGCAATTTATAAACAAGAAGCTGAAGCTCGGTTGATGATGATAGATGCCATAACAGAACTCAACGAGGCTATGTTGCAAGGTGTGAAGGCGAGCATTGATACGCTAAATGCGGAGAAAGAGTTTGTAGTAGATGACAAAAACATTCAAGTCATGCTCATACGTATGAAGCGTGCTCGTGATAAAGTATTTCTCATGCCTTACTTGGAGCACATTCAAGACAGTTTGACCAAAGAAGTCAAGTTAATGCAAGAAGAAAAGGCCTATATCATCAATCTTCTCAACCCACAACCCAATGCTGCTGCTCCGATTATCTCAAAAGACACTATAGTAGCTGGAGCCGATATGGTTGTTTATCAAATAACTACATTTCCCCAAACAGGAATAGAAGAGAAAGTAATTGAGCGATTAATCAGTACTGAACCTATAGCAGCACAGGTTGAAGAACCTGCTACAGAACCAAGAAAAATAGAAAGCCGGAAAAGAAAAGAGAAGTTAAATACCGCTCCACTTGATACTATAATTGTATACGACTTAGCATTGGACATGAAACCGGCACCGGAGAAAAATCCAATCCCATCACCAACTCGATTTAAAGGGTCATTGTGGGACACAGCCCGCGCAGTTGATCCGGTTAGAGATAGTTTAACTTTAGTGAAGGTGGAACAAATGCGCAAAGATACTACCTATGGTATGACGATAAACATCCCTAACTCACATGACAAAGTTGTTATAAAACCTATCGCTAAAACACCACAAAAAAGAACCGACACTATTCAAGCTATAGTTATGGCAAATCCTAAAGTTGCTACACAAAAATTAGATACCGGACTATTGGTGGTGGAAGGAAAAATAATTGAAACAGATATAGTTTTCAAGTCAACGATAGAAACTTCAAATACTAAATCAGATACTATTGAAGAAGTAGATGTAATTAAATATACTGTTACACCAACTCAACCCGTAGTAGTAACCATTGATACTCCGGTCACCACTCCCAAAGTTATTCAAGTAAAGAAACCGACAATATCTATTGGAGAAACTGCTATGGCCAATGCTGATTCTGTACGTTTTATCAAAGCTCAGTTTTTCTACAAGCGAGCCATGAAAGCAAGTACTGAGAAGAATTACAGAAATGCTGATCAGTACCTCAAAAAAGCAATTGAACTATCACCCAATTACTATGATGCTTGGTTTGCTAAAGCAGAAATGGATGATATGTTTGGTTCTCAAGTATTAGCTTTGAAGGAGTATAAACAATGTTATAATATAGATGGTACAAAGCCTAAGCTACACTTCAATATGGGTAATCTTTACCTCAAGATGAAGCGAAAATCAGACGCATTTAACGCCTATAATAAAGCTATTGATTTAGATAGCAAATATGTTTCGGCATATATGGCGCGTGGAGCCATATTGACGGATTGGAAACAATACGCATCTGCTATTGAAGACTATAATCAAGTCTTGCAAATAAACCGAGCTTATCATTTAGCTTACAAAGCTCGGGGGCAAGCACGATTAGCTACTCGAGAGTATGCTACCGCTATAGATGATTTTACTCGGTTCTTAATTTTTGAAGAATTTGATCCTTCGGCCTATTACTATAGAGGAATTGCGAAAATTGGAAGCAATGAACTTTTAGATGGCTGTCTTGATTTGTCTACGGCATCAGAAATGGGTTATATAGCTGCTGAACGTGCTATCAAGAAAAGTTGTCAATAAGGTTTTTCCAAATTAACTTTTGAAGTTTGTTTTTTGGTATTTAAAATTAGTTTTGAAAGTTATTTTTTATAAAAACAAACCAGCTTTAATGAAAAAAATTGTACTCGCCATGGCTTCAGTGGTCATGTCATTAGTCACTTTCGGCCAACAAAACATTTGCTATTCTACCGAGATCGTTAATAAAATGCGTTTGGAAAACCCGGACTACGATCAGCAATTGATGGAAATGGAAAACATGCAACGCAAATGGGTGGCCAGCCAACAATTAGACCCCTCTTTTGATGCTAGAGCTGTTCGAACAATTCCGATTGTCTTTCATGTTCTATATAATACCACTGCTCAAAACGTATCCGATGCACTTATCCAGCAAACATTAAATCAACTCAATAAAGACTTTAGTAAAACCAACACCGACTTATCAACTGCTCGTTCTGTGGTTCAACCTTTTGCTACTGATGTTCAAATTCAGTTTTGCTTAGCACAGACCAATCCAAGCGGACAGCCTACTACCGGGATTAATCGTGTTTCTACAGCAGAGGCTTGTTTTGACCCAAATACAGAAACCAATAAAATGAAATCGGCATCAACCAATGGTGTTGCTCCTTGGAACCCTCAGAAATATTTGAATGTTTGGATTGTAAATATTTGTGGATCTTCTCCTCAAACAGGTGGCGTGGCTGGTTATGCTTATTTACCTACCAACAATGTAAATAATCCTGCCACGGGAAACGGTATGCACGGTTCAAGTATAGATGGTATGGTAATCAGTTTTAATATTGGTTTAGGTACCGGAAATAGAACACTCACGCACGAAATCGGTCACTATTTAGGTTTGCGCCATACTTGGGGCGATGCTTCATCCAATGCATGTGGTAATGTTTTCCCGAACACAGATGATGGATTTAACGATACTCCTGATTCTAAAGCGCCAAATTATGGCTGCTCACCAATTACTTCTTGTACAGGAAACTCATCTTATGGGGATTTGTATGAAGATCACATGGACTACAGCAGCTGTACGCGATTGTTTACGCTTCAACAAGCCAACTTTATGAACAATGTGTTAACCAATATTCGTTCAAGTTTAGTTACCAACAATAATGTTTGTGCATCAACGGGTGCACCTGTAGCTAACTTCACAGCTACACCAACAACTATCTGTCCGGGGCAAACCGTTCAGTTTACTAATGCTTCGACCGGAACTGTGACTACCTATGCTTGGCAGTTTCCTGGAGGAACTCCGGCTACTTCTACCTCAGCTAACCCAACAGTCACTTACAACACTGCCGGAACATACAACGTCACTTTGACGGTAAGTAATGGCACCCAAAACTCAACGGAAACCAAAACCGCTTTCATCACTGTAGCTACAGCAACAGCTCTACCTTTGTCTGAAGGTTTTCAAAATACAACTTTCCCTCCAACCGGTTGGTCTCTGAATAACCCCGACCAAGGTACCACTTGGGTACGTACAACATCGGCAGGTGGCTTTGGTGCTTCTTCAGCTTCAGCTTATGTAAACAACTATAACTACTCAAGCACAGGTCAATCTGATTGGTTAATCACCCCCTCTTATTCTTTTTCAGGTGTTGCTGCAGGACGCATAAAATGGGACTATGCCTATCGCCAATATAACCAAACAGGATTTAACGACTCCTTAGAAGTACTTTATTCTACTAACTGTGGTGCAACGTGGACTAGCTTATGGCTTAGAGGCGGAGCTTCACTATCTACCGTTTCTACTACCTCTGGAACTAACTTTGTGCCTACTTCTACGCAATGGAAAGCTGACTCTGTTTCATTAGCTTCTTTGAGTGGACAAGCGAATGTGCGTTTTGCGTTTAGAAACAGAAATAGCTACGGACAAAATATTTTCTTAGATAATGTAAATATCTTCAACGCTGCCCCTACACAAGTTGTAGCTCCGGTGGCCAACTTTGTAGGTAATCCAACTACAGTTACCGTTGGTAATTCTGTTGCATTTACAGATTTGTCGACCAATAACCCGACATCTTGGAGTTGGAGTTTTGCTGGAGGAACTCCCGCAACTTCTACCCAACAAAATCCAACTATCCAATACAACACACCAGGTACTTATGCTGTAACATTAACAGCAACCAACACAGGTGGTAACGATGGTGAAAATAAAACAGCTTATATTACCGTGGTGACCGGAGGTGGAGGTGGCACATCTTGTGATACGTTATCTAACATTTTACCAAATGACACATTAACTATTTACAGCCTTCCAGGTGGTGCAAATGGCACCGGTTATGTTTCGGGTCACAATAGTTTTGGTGACAAAGCAAAAGCGGAATTTTATACCAACCCAACACCGGGAGCTACAGTAACAGGAGCTATTTTGTATTTTGGTGTAGCTAAAACGCTGAATACCACCTCAACTATTACTGTAAAAGCTTGGAA
>CANGXE010000058.1 GCA_947457525.1 Bacteroidota bacterium
AGTAGACATAAAAGGAACTATTTACAGTTCCTGATGCATTACCTGCACGGATAACAATGCCGTGATTGGCAGCTGCCGTGTTAGTGGACATGTTCAAAAAATTCGCAACGAAACCATTCTCTGCAACGTCCTGTACGTCAAGTTTAACATACGGAGTTGCTCCAATACCCACCCTTCCAATGTTATCAATAATCATTCTCTCAGTAAATACCGGACTTGCTCCTGAAGGAGATGTATTGAAGCGGTATGTACCACCCGCTAAACTCAGATAAGTTGAAAAATCATTAGCCACATTTACAAATGCAGTTCCATTATAATAAGCATTGTCAGAAATAATGGTTGAGGGAGAAACGAGAAAACCACGCGAACCAAATTTAATTGCTGTGCGACTCGCTGCCCCTCCCCCCCCTACACCTGGATTTACATCTAATGATGCCAAGGTTGGGGTGGCTGTGCCTATGCCCACATTGCCGGAACTATTCCATATACCACCGGGGAAATTGGTGTTGCCTGTAAATGAATTTGCAGTGCCATTTTGATTTTGAATAAACGAGCCCCAAAAGTTTATTTTTCTTCCTGCAGCATCGGTATTAATGCCCACAATATTTAAGCCTGGGGCAAAAGGCGCAGTACCGATTACGCCATCGCTGGCATCAGATGAACTATTAGTAAACTTCATGGCATTGTTAACTTCTAATTTTCTAACTGGAGATGTTGTGCCAATACCCACATTGCCGCCATGATTATAAATAGTGGCATCTATCACCCAAGCGCTGCCGTTCCAATAAGGCGTTTGGCCGGTAGTTGTTCCGGCAGATAACAAGCCGGTAGCTCCTGTGGGGCCGGTAGCGCCATTGCTACCATTTGTTCCATTGGTACCGGCAGCACCTGTAGGTCCGGTAGGGCCCGTGGCTCCATCGCTTCCGTTCGTACCATTTGTTCCATTGGTACCGGCAGCACCCGTAGGTCCGGTAGGGCCCGTGGCTCCATCGCTTCCGTTCGTACCATTTGTTCCATTGGTACCTACAGCACCCGTTGGTCCGGTAGCTCCACTACCACTAACATCGCTTTTAGAAGTTAAGCGCCATGCTCCGCTTATATAATTAAAGCTGGCTGTTGCTCCGCTGCTAATAGTTTGCCCGGCAAAAGTAGCCGCATCGGCATCAGTATTATAGATAGTGAGATATTGCCCCTCTTTAGGCGATGTAGCCGTTGCTGCGTTGGCCGCTGTTGCTCCATCATCGGTAATACGAAATACCGAAACGTTAGCGGCTATGGTAATGATAGTTCCCGCTACTCCGCTTTGTGGCGTAGCACTTATGGCTCCCTCCACCTGTAATTTGGTTTGAGGGTTATTAGTGCCTATCCCCACGTTCTGTGCTTGGGTGGCGAATAGCGCTAGAACAGAGATAGAAGTCAGTAATAGTTTTTTCATAGTTGGTGGTTTTATTTGATATAGTTCTATTTTTATTAAAACCTCGTAGGTTTTTGAAACCTATGAGGTTTATCGGTTTTTATCTGGCGATGATTATTTTTTTGTTGTAGGTTTCATTGGCGGCATTCACCACACCCGTGTAGGTGCCGGCTGCCAAAATGCTCAAATCGAACGTGATGTTGCTGGCGCCTTTGTTGATGGTGATTTGTTCACTCAACACCTGCTGACCGATGGTGTTGTAAAACTTCACCGATATGGTTTGGTCTTTGTCGGAGCTAATGAGAAGGTTAGTAAAATCGGAGGTAGGGTTCGGCACAAAATCCATCACATTGAAGGTTAGTTCGCCATTTAGTTTGGTATTAACGATGTAGGTGTAAGTAAAGGCCCCGTCATTATCCACCTGTTTGAGGCGGTAGTAGTAAACAACGCCTTTCGCTACGGCATAATCATCATAAGCGTAGTTGTATTGAATGGTGCTGTTGTCATGCCCATCTACCCAGGTTAGGGTGGTCCAGTTGTTGGCATCTACGCTGCGCTCTACCCAAAAACCATCGTTGTTAATCTCCAAAGCCGTTGCCCAAGATACTTGGATAAACTCATTATTGATAGCAGTGGCTTTGAGGTATAACAACTCAACGGGAAGTCCTCCCCCGCTTTTTGATTTAGCCACCCCAAAGTGAGAAAAACCCGTGTATCGTCCGCCAATCATTCCGCCTCCGCTATAGCAACCGGCTCCAGCTTGAGAAGAATAAGTCAACAAATCATCGGGCGTAGAAATTGAAGACAATATCTGTGTGCTCCAATCTGCAATAGAAGCATCAGCATTGTAAGAAATACCCGAATATTTAATCACACGAGCAATGTCGGTCGGTGAACCAATTGTAGTGAAGTTGGTCGGGAATGTTTCTATAGTATGCACGTAGCTATTGTTGGTGCCTGTGCCTTCAAAGCTCCAATAGCCGAGGTCTTGAATGCCGTCTTCCAGCACCACCCATTGTTCTTGAGTACCATTTACGCAAGGATTATCGGCAAACCAATAGTTAAAGCCGTAATTATCAGCCGGATAACGGTCATCTGAATAGAGTGGAAACTGTGGATACTCATAATCAATGATAGCGAAAGGACCACTCACGTCATTAAACTTGCCTTTTACACGACCACCGGCATGCACCGCGGAGAAATTAATCCTTGCCGGATTATAGCCGTTAGTAGTGGTGGCAATAGGGTAAACATAGCTAGTGGCAGTGACAGCACGTTGCAAACCACCCGTATTAGTTTTGCTTCCGCTCACCAATACATAGCCTGTGTTAGAGAGATTATTCATCACCAACGGTTCATGCCCGGCAATGGCATCGGTGTTCGTGTTGTGAATATCTAGAAGGTAATTAGTACCGCCACTATAGGTGGTGACAATTCCTTTGTTGTTGGGATGAGTAAAAGTTGAAGAAGGATTGTAGGTAGTGCTAGAGGTGTTTCCAAAGATTAAGGAACCCTCCACCGCCACATTGGCTTGCATTTCTACTTGTTCAGTTGCAACAGTTTTGTCCACCACAAAATTATAGAAACTGGCTGTTCCGGCTGTGTTGATGTCGCCTTTGATGGCCTGTGTGCCGCTACCCACAAACTTTACCGCTCTTTCAGTAGATGTAGCGTCAGATTGCTTAAATTCTGCACCCAACACATTTTCAAAATCACCTCGTAGCTCTAGAATTCCATTATTGGTGGTTATGCCTGCATTTGCGCCATTGTCCTTATTTACAAAACTACCTTGAACATGTATCAGCGCATCTTTTTGTATAAAAATTGCTGAGCCGTTGTTATAGAGTTCATTTTGAGCAAATGCTGCTGAAAAAGACAATCCAAGAGTTAAAGTGAGTAGTTGCCTTGTCATACATAAATATTAATTACTACAACAAAGATGAACACTAACATTTCGAATTCTTTAAATTTGGGTTAAAATTTGCAGCATAAAAAAAAGCCATTCGTAGGTTTCATATTTTAATACCCTTTACTTTCAGCACATTTGGTATCCTTTACTACTATGACACCAAGCAAAGACTTATTTAGTTTGATTAAATCACTGGGGCAAACAGAGAAGCGATACTTTAAAATGTATGCTGCAAAGCTTTCAGATGGTAGGGAACATATTTATTTACAGCTTTTTCAAGCTATTGATAATATGGCAGAATATGAAGAAGACTTGCTGAAAGAAAAATTTAAAGGCAATGGATTTATCAAGCAATTCCATGTTGCCAAGAATTATTTGACCAGTGCAATCCTTCAATCATTAGTAGCTTACCATCATGAAAGTTCGGCACACAACAATTTGCTCAAGCAATTACAAATTATAGAAATACTTTACGACAAAGAACTCCACGCCCTCTGCTATAAGCAGATTGAAAAAGGAATTCGCCTTTGCAAAAATCATAGTAAACAGAATTTCCTGTTTCATTTTCTCGATTGGCAAACCAGACTTTTAATACGTAAACAACAATTTGATTTGGCGCTTTCAGCCATTGAGGAGCAGAAAAAAATTATTATCAACTTTTCAAGTTATCTCCATTCAAAAGAAAGGGCAATAAAGATACACCAGATACATATTACAAAAGGATACCCTAGAACAAGCCAAGAAATTGATAAACTTACAGAAGAAGTTGGCGATTTGTTTAACTACAATACTTCGAAAGATGCTATGGTAGAAGAAATTTACTACCATTTGCTTGCAAAAAGCAACTATTACGCTGGTATCGGTGAGCAGAAAAAACGAAGAGAAACTGTACGTCAATTAGTGGATTATTTAGAAAAGAATATGAACTATTCTTTAGAGCACCCTCAACTTTACATTACTGCTTTAAACAATTATTACAACGCCCTAATCAATACAGGTCAACTGAAACTAGCCAAGAGTATATTTTTAAAAATTCGTCAGTTATCTCAAGACATAAATTCGAAAAGACGAAATGCAAAAAATTATGCATTGCTTATTTCATACAATATTGAGTTAGAAATCTCTACACTTAGCAACGAAACTCGTAAAACCATGTTGCTTGCACCCCGAATTGCAGCAATTATAGAAAATGCGGATGGGATTTTACAGAAGTCACTTATTGTCGGATTAATTTACAACACAGCCCGTGTATTTTTTATATCTGCAAATTATGATGGGGCTTTAGATTGGTTAAACCGCATTTTGAATGAGGGATTGGCTCAAGTACGTGAAGATTTAAACGGAGCAGCTCGTATTTTATATTTGATAGTTCAGTATGAATTGGGTAACAAAACACTGCTTCAAAATATGATTGTATCTACTAAGAAATCGCTTAAATACAAGTTTAGGTTATTTAAACCCGAACAATTAATATTAGAATGCCTCCAAAAACTAAATGGCATTGATAATGAAAATGAAAAACAAATGATTTATAAAGAACTTTCAAGAAACATAGAAGTAATGTACACGAATACAGAAGAAACTGTACCTGAACTTTTAACAGATGTGTTTGCTTGGATAAACAGTAAAATAACAGGTAAAGCCACGGGTAAAATATTGGCTGAAAAATACTTACAAGAAGTCAACTTTGTTAAATAAAAACACCTTAAGTCTTCAGTACTTTTCCCAACTCTACAGGTTTTGATGAGCGTAAAAACCTAGCGAAGAGTATATTAGATTTGATGTAGTGTATGGTAAATTTGCTTATGTTGCCGCAGCAGGCAAACCTCGAAACGCAAACTTATGAACGACCTCTCCAGCAAAGGCTATTTCGGCATCGGCATAGACCACCCCACCACCGCTCACAATATGGGTACACTTTGGCGCTCTGCGGCTATTCTTGGTGCGAGTTTTATTTTTACGATAGATAAGCAATATAAAGAGCAAAGCACCGATGTGCTCCAGTCGTGGAAGTACATTCCGCTCTATAACTATAAGGACTTTGACCACTTCTATGAGTCCATGCCCCGCGATTGTTTTTTGGTGGGTGTTGAGATGTTGGAAAAGTCAACGCCCATCGTGGCTTACGAGCACCCTGAAAGATGTATTTACCTTCTTGGAGCCGAAAACAACGGCTTGTCGGCCCCTGCCCTCAAGCGCTGTCATCACTACGTGCAGCTGCCGGGCAATCAAAGTCTAAACGTGGCGTCTGCGGGCTCTATTGTGATGTACGACCGCCTGTCGAAAGGGCACGTTAGACACCAGCAGGTGTAGATTTTCTCAAATAATTTTACAACTTACCGTTGGCTTTCTTCCAATCGAGTTCGCTAAGCAAGAACGCATACATGGCTTGCAGGTAATTAAACTCGGTGTCTTTTAGCGTGCTTTCAGCGTCCAACACTTCTTGAAAAGTCGCCATCCCGTTTTGGTAACGCACGGTAGCTTCTTGTACGATTTCTTCCGCCAAAGTGACATTAGATTTGATGAGTTGCAAGTTCTTAGCTGAGTTAGCATAGTTCACAGCCGACTGCACCAATTGATAACGAATGTTGTTGCGAATTTGAGCCAAGTTATTGTCCGACTTGGTCACTTGCAGTTTTTGCTGTTTACCCAGCGCCATTTTTTGCAGTCCGTCAAAGATGGGCACGTTCAAGCGCAAGCCAATGTAGCTTGTCCAAAACCATTTGTTTTCGGTAAAAATATTTTTGTTGTCTAAGCCCGTGCCGCCTATGAACGCATAACCGTTGAGCGTAGGGATATATTGATTATTGATTTTACTCAATTGTTGACGCGCCAAAAGTTGTTGCATGGTTTCTGCTTTCAACTCATTGCGCAGTTGCTCGGCAGCCGTAAAGTCGGGATACTCCGGCAGCGCCACTTCTTTTACCTCACGAGGCAATTGGTCGCTGAGCGTGAGACTCGCATCGGCCGGCAAACCGATTAGAAAAGCCAAACTGGCCATAGCGGTTTTCACACTGTCTTGCGCCACTTGCAGGCTGTACTTAGCGTTCGATAGGTTCAAGAGTGAACGGTTCACCTCCGACTTCAAGGCGTTTTGATTATCGAACTTCACTTTGGCGTCTTCACTCGCTTTTTGAAACCGTTGCACACTTTTTTCCGCCTTACCCAAGCGCTCTTGGTTTAGTAATACTAAGTAATATGCTCTTGCCACATTTACTTTCAAATCGACCACCGCTTGTTGCAGTTGTATGGCACTCAACTGCCCTTGGGTTTTGGCGGCTTTCATGTCGGTGATGGCGCTCACATCGAGCAAAGGCTGGGTCAAATCTACGCCTACATTCATCGAATACTTTGTTCCTTGTTGAATTTGCTGACTTATCTTCTCTCCTGTTAGCGGATTGGGCAATTCAACTACGATTTGGCCTAGTTTGAGGTTATCGCGCAAGTCGGCAGAACCACTTACTTTGGGTAAGTATTTTGACGTGGCTTCCAAACTCTTAGCGCCTGCAATCTGCTGATCCACTTTATAGTTTTGAAAACTTGGCTGGTGCTGCATGGCATACTCCACCGCTTGTTCCAAACTCAAAGTTTGCCCTTGTTGCGCTACACTAGACCACACGGCCAACAACATGCTTACAGAAAGTAATCCCTTTTTCATTGCATTAATTTTGTGTACAAAAATTGCCAATTCCAGCCATAATCAAAACCTAATCTCTCTTAAGCGTGTAAAAGTTAAATTAAAGTGGCCATTAAAGCAAAGTGTCCATTCTGCTATGCTTTGCGCAATAGCAGTTGTTTACTATGTTTGGCTATGCTACCAAATGTTCGCTTTATTTACCGATAGTAACCCAACCCTATGAACAGAGAAGCATTAAGTGTATTTGATATATTTAAAATTGGCGTAGGCCCATCGAGCTCACACACGCTTGGTCCTTGGCGAGCAGCAGAGCGATTTTTGAAGAAATTACATGCACCGGAAAAAGTAGTTTCCGCTCACATTGACCTCTACGGTTCTCTGGCCAAAACGGGCAAAGGCCACGGCACCGACATAGCCGTGATGCTCGGCTTGAGTGGCGAAGACCCAGTAACATTTGATGTCACCCAACTGAACAATAAAATTCAACAGATAAAAACGGATAAAGTGTTGTTGCTAAATGGCACTCATCCCATAGCGTTTGTGTATGAAACCGACATTCGGTTTCTAAAAAACGAAACCTTGCCGCAACATCCGAATGCTTTGCGGTTCACCGCCACGCTTAATGACCAAACAACAATTAGTGGCACTTACTTCTCCATTGGAGGAGGATTTGTGGAAGAAGAAGGCGAAAGCCAAACCGACAAGACGAGCGTAAACCTTCGCTTTGATGTACACGATGCGGATGAGTTATTGCAAAACTGTATGCGCGCGGGTTTAAACGTGGCGCAGTTGGTGATGGAAAACGAAAAAGCATGGCGAACCAAAGCCGAAACCGAAGCGGGAGTTTTACGAATTTGGGAAGTGATGAAAGAATGTATTTATCAAGGAGTGCATGCGCCAGAGGGAACACTACCGGGCGGCTTGAATGTGGCAAGACGTGC
>CANGXE010000059.1 GCA_947457525.1 Bacteroidota bacterium
GGGGTACCATACTCCATTTTTGCTTTTAGCGGTATCATGGCTTGGTACTACTTTTCGCAGATTGTGGGGCAAGCTGGCATATCTTTAATGAGCAATCAGCAACTCATTCGTAAAGTTAGTTTCCCCCGTCTGATATTACCCTTGTCAAAAGCGTTGGTCGGCTTGGTAGAGTTTTGTATCTCTTCACTGCTTCTACTTGTCTTGTTGTTTATTTATGAAGGAGAATGGAGTTTGCGGTTAGTCTTTTTTCCGTTAGGTATTTTATTGAATATTTTTTCGGGTTTATCTTTGGCAATATGGCTTAGCGCATTGACCATTCGATTTAGAGATTTTCATCATATAATTCCCTTCCTAGTAGGTTTTGGTATCTGGATAACTCCTGTTTTTTATCCCCAAACATTATTGCCACAAAGCTATCAATGGATATATTTCTTTCATCCCATCGCCAATGTGATTAATTTTTATCGCTGGATGATAACAGGTGTAGGGTTTAACGAACTGCATCTGGTAGTGTCTGCCTCGTTTAATTTATTGCTCTTGATTTTTGGGTTGATTTTTTTTATTCGCAACGAGAAATTCATAGCTGACCATATTTAATTTGTTCAATGTTAGCACTAGATGTAAAACAGCTTTCTAAAAAATTTACTATCAACCACCAAAGTGGAAGTAGTTTTAAGGACACCATAAGTGGATGGTTGACAAACAGAACATTCAAAAATACAACAGAATTTCAAGCGCTAAATAAGGTTAGCTTTCAGTTGAAAAGTGGTGAGGTGTTGGGTATAATTGGAGAAAACGGAGCCGGTAAATCTACCTTGCTTAAAATACTAAGTGGTGTGACTTACCCGGACGAAGGTAGTATTGATTTTTATGGCCGGTCTGCATCGGTGTTGGACATAGGCAGTGGTTTTCATCCTGATTTGACGGGTCGTGAAAACATCGAGTTAAATGGCCAACTCTATGGATTTTCAAATGTAGAATTGGATAAAATATTTGATCAAGTAGTTCAATTTTCTGGTATTGGAGAGTTTATAGACGAGCCGGTAAAGAATTATAGTTCGGGAATGTATTTGCGATTGGCGTTTTCATTGGTGGCTCATATTCGAGCAGATATCTTGATTTTTGATGAAGTGCTGAGCGTTGGCGATGCAGCTTTCCAAAAACAGTGTAATGCAAAGCTGACGGAACTTAAAAATGCTGGCAATAGCATAGTGTTAGTCAGTCATAATTTGAACGATGTGATGAAACTTTGCGATAAAGTTATTATTATGGAAAGTGGTGTGGTGAAACACACGGGTTCACCTTATGAAATGGTGAGTCTTTACTTGGAACAGTCTTTACTTAATAGGAAAGTAAATAGCAGCGGTCAGCCCGAGGGAAACATAGATGTAAATTTTACCGGAGTAGTACTAGAGAATCAATATTTAGGAGTGACTGATGTTGAAATTAATGGCATTCAAGCCGGAAAGTCAGGGGCTATTTTTGTAGAAGATGAACTTAGCATAAAGATTAGCTTAAATTTAAAATCAGCTGGTTTGCCATTTAGATTAGGCTTAATAATGCGCGACATCACAGGCAACCCAGTTTGTTCTATCAACTCAGATACTGCCCTTCAATCATTCGCAGCAGGTGATTATGTATGGGAAGGAAAGCTGAATGCACATATTTTTAATACAGCCGTTTTTTATCTTGATTTAGCATTAATTCATGATGAAAATCATTTGAAAAGTTTAATTATACAATCGCTAGTTTACATTAAATTTAGCGACAAATTAGATGAAGATAATATTTACAAAGGAAGGTATTTGGGGTTCTTTCGCCCAGCTTCCAATTGGCGGGTAACAGCAAAATAATGAACTATGAGAAAAGTATTTAAAGATGAAAAATTACAAACTGAGTTTGAAAAAAACGGGTTTGTTGTACTCACTATTTTTAATCAACAACAACTTGATTTTTTGCAATCATTGACCAAAGAAGAAGTACAGAATGTAAATGCACCCAATACTGGCACACACAAGCACGATTATAAACTTAGTTTTTACGACTCTAACACAGACTACAAAAACTTTCTGTTTGATGCTATCACTGCTAATATTTTCCCGGCATTTGAAGATGTTTTAGACAATTATGAACCTCTTATTATAAATTATTTCAATAAGCGACAAGACCAAGGTGAAGTGCCTATCCATCAGAACTGGACGTTTGTAGATGAACAAAATTTCACTTCTGTGTCGGTGTGGTGTCCGTTGATTCCTACATCGAGGGCCAATGGGACACTTGAGGTAGTGCAGGGTACTCATAAAGTAACCGGTTTATATCGTGGTGCAAAAACACCATTTAGTTTCGATAAACTTCGTGAAGTGTTGAAACAAAAATATTTTCAACCATTCGAGTTACAGCCCGGACAAGTAGCAATTTTGGACGATAGTTTAATTCATTATTCATCACCAAATAAGCTAGATGTACAGCGAAAAGCGTTTCAGATTATTGCTAAACCCAAAGAAGCTCAGGCGCTTTATTTCCACCAAGATGTCTATCAGCCCGAAGGTGAATTAGAAGTTTTTAAGGTCAACAAAAACTTTTTCTTGAATTTCAATATGAATGAAAGACCCAACGGTGTTCCTTCTTTGGGTAAAGTTCCATTTAAGGTTCATTTTTACAATGAGGAAGAGTTTTTAGACATGATAGCAAGGCGCGATGAGATAATGGCTTCTGAGGCATTTAAGAGTTTACGTTGTATCCCTGAAACGGCCTAATGGAAGCATTAATATATTTTTTGCTAGGGGCATTGTTGAGTTTGATGCTAGCGTGTATTATTGTGTATGTCTATTTGTCTAAATACGATTTCCGATTTCAATATTTTGATTTTAGAAAACTATTTTCCGGTCGGTTTAAACCCAAACAGGTAGCGGTTTATTATGACGAATGGCATAACGAATACGCCAAATATTACGGGAATGTTATTCAAGCTTGGAGACCTGCTTCTGAAGATGAACTTAATTTATATACATTAAATCAAGCCGGATTGACAGATGGCATGCGTATTCTTGACGCAGGTTGCGGATATGCCGGGCCTGCAACCTATTTTGCACAGCACCTTCATGCTACTATAGATGCCGTAACAATTTCACTCATACAGAATACTACTGCTAAAGACCGCATTGGCTCACTTAACCTCAAAGGCTCATTAAATTTAATCTGCGATGATTATAACAACTGGGTGGCAGCAGCCGCAGCCGACACTTATGACAGAGTGTTGTTTTTAGAATCATTTGGATATGCCGAAAATGCGGAATCTCTTGCTCCTAAGTTATATCGAGCGATAAAACCTGGCGGTGAGTTGTTTATTAAAGACTTCTTTAAGCTGGAGTTACCGGAAAATAGTTTCGATCGTAATACTCATGCTTTAGCTATAAAAAATATGGATAAGGTGTATCTGTACAATACACTAAATCTATACCACACTATCTACATCTTTAGAAAGCATAAATTTGAATTGATACAGATTAAAAAACCTGAGTATATGTTTGATGAATATAAAGTGGTGAATGGCTTTCAGGACAACAATCAAATAGATTTATATGAAGGCCGGCCAAAATTCTTTATAGTTGAGCCCTTAGAGTTAAGATTTAAAAAGCCATTGCAATGAGCCGAAGACTATTTATAAACGATGTGTTAGAACAACATTATCAAGATAAAGGCTATGCGGTAATAGATTTTATTGATGAAACTCAGGTAGCCAAACTCAAAGCACTATACTCGCAACATTACGTTGTATCACCCACCGGATTTTTTGCATCGCAATACGACCCCAACGATTTGGCAAAGCAGGAAATTTATCAAACTATACTAGAAATTTGTTCAGACAACTTAACTAGCCATTTTTATGAAGCAGAGCCTTTCATCGCCAGTTTTTTGGTCAAAAAAGCCAACTCAAATAGCGAAGTTAGTCCGCATTTGGATTGGACATTTGTGGATGAAAAAAAGTATAGTTCAGTAACCGTATGGTGTCCGCTGGTAGATTGCGATGAGCAGAACGGTACGCTCGAAGTCGTGGAGGGTAGCCATCGGTTAATGGACACTCTGCGAGGCAGTCCACAGTTACCATTTCCCTATTTTGGTTATGATTTGTATTCATATACAAAACAAATACCCATCAAAGCAGGACAAGCAGTGGTCTATAACCACAGCGCCATTCATGCGTCTAAAAACAATAACAGCAATGCGGACAGAATAGCTACTGGTATAGGGCTAAAACCGAAAGAGGCGGATTTGTTTCATGTCCACTTGTCACCAGATGGAAAGTTGAAAAAGTACAGAGCTAGTGCAGATTTTTTTCATCAGTTTAGCTATGGGTCAGCGCCAGATGAGCAATACTTTCAAAACGTAATTAACTTTGAGTTTAAAACTATGAGTGAAAGTGAACTGCGCCAAAAATTAGGATGGCCTGAAAAGATGCCAATCGCACAACCGATAGTAGCTGAGCATATAAGTTTCTTTACATCACTTTGGCAAAAACTATTTGGCTAATGTACTGGATAGATAAAATCAAACAGCTATTCGGTTTTGAAGCACCAGTGGCAATTAATTATAGCCGCTATCATACCAATCTTTTTGAAGATCCAACAATCTTGGAGTGTTTGAAGCGAAATGGTTATTGTGTGGTTCCTTTTTTGCAGCCAACAGAGGTAAAAGCGCTGCATGATGATTTTTTACATATATTAAAAATGAGTGAAGGGCAGCGCACTGATTTTTTCTGGGTATCGGCTTTTTCGCCTAACATGGATTTACGTCAATTTTCTAAAAATTCATTAGAAACTAGATTCAAAGATTTTTTGCCACGAATTTTTAATGAGCAAGCTGAATTTATGGGGGGCACTTTTTTAGTGAAGCCACCTACTAAAGAAGGTAAGAACGACCCTCATCAAGATAGCGCACACGTAGATGAAGCTAAGGATTACTCGGTTTATTGTTGGGTGCCACTAATTGATATTAATGACACTAATGGGCCGATGTATGCTATTAATGGAAGTCACTTGTGGGGTAATAGATACCGCTCAACTGTTGTACCGTGGTTGTATAAAAATATTCTTGATGAGTTATTGAATTATGGTACACCTGCTTATATGAAAGCGGGTGAAATGCTCATTTTTGATAGCGCACTTGTACATTTTACGCCACCCAATACAACTAACGAACCACGTCCGGCCATTAATTATTTTGTTAAACCAAAATCTTCTCCACTATTGTATTATTTCACTGATAAAGAGACCCCCGAAGGCATAGTGGAAGAGTTTGCGCTTAGTAAGGAATTTTACGATACTTATGACTGGTTTAGTCGCCCACCTGACGCTCTTAAAATCAGGAATTTACCTAACACAGCCGTTACGCTAGATAAAAATTCATTGAGGAAAATATATAAAAAATTTCAATTTCGTTGAGTAACTATCTGTAATAAGAAAGGTAGGAAGAATAGTAACTTTCATGCTGTACCAATTCTTGTTGTGATGGAAATTTTTTCAAATAGTCTCTAAAAGTAATTGAGTTAAACTCACTTTGTAGGTCAATTTTTTTGCCGAATAGATTAGCGAAACCTAAAGCCCAATCAAATTTTCTATTCATTAATAAGTAGGCATAGTAATTGAAAAAACGTTCCTTATTCTTGCCCAACAAACCGAGTAATTTATAAACGATAGAGGATAATTTTATTGAATTTTCTAGGTATTGTAAAGATAAGCTTGAATTTATTTTATCTATAGAGATGGTCTCCAATGGGACTTTTAATTTCTGGCAAAGTACTTCCATAAACTGATGTGTATTATCTTGCATCATTTCGTATGGCAATACAATTATATTTTCAGAGCCGAATTCACGTTCGTATAAATGTATAGTTGCTTTGTAATCTAGGAGCTCTTTTAATATATCGCCATTTGCGGATTGAATAAACTCAATAAATCCCATCCTTCCCCCGTAGTTAATGTATTGAGCATAAAGTGATTTTATTATGGCTTCATGACTCCGAGTAATGATAAGTATCTTAGGGTGCCTATAAAAATCTTTTAAAGTTTGTACCAGATTTTTTCGAAAACGCACAACATCATAACTACGGTTGAAACTAGATAAACTAAAGTTAGGTCCGCTCCAGCAGGAGAATTCTTCTTCACTCACTACAAAATATCTAGCATCAGGTTTTGGCGAGTAACTGTAGTGGACAATATCTATACTTTGTTTAAACCCACTAACTCCACGCATTTGATGAACGTAATAGGGACTTTGGCTAAAATAATAGCGCAAATAAGTTGAGCCTGTTCGTGGAAATCCAATATGAATTAAATGGGTCATGTCGCTGTTGAGCTGCAATATATATATTGTGAATGACCAATCGAAGCACATTACAATTATATTTGGAGTTACAATGACCGGTAAACACAATGGTATCTTCTTTTTTCGAGCACACCAATGGTGGAACTATGCCTTAGCACCAGCACTAGGTTGGGCTTACTTTTTACTCTTTTTAAACACTACTGATTATAGAGATGCTCTTTATCAGTTACTTTGTATTGGCTTGTCATTTTTGGGTATGGCAGCTCTTGGTTATTTTTTAAATGATTGGTCGGATGAGGCTAGTGATAAGGTAGCTAATAAGCATAACATTACATCATCGCTGTCCGTTTTAAATAAAACAATCATTTCAATTCTTCTTTTTAGCATCGGCTTAGCACCTTGGCTTCTTTTTACAAAAAACAATCTTTTCATTTTTATTTTATTGCTAGAAACAGCTCTGATTTTGTTGTACTCGTTCCCTCCATTTCGTTTTAAGGAAAGAGGTTGGGGCGCTCCAATCATGGATGTATTGTATGCACACGTTTTGCCTTCTGTATTGTTTCTATTTTTAATACTGAGTGAAGTGACCCCCTTTTTTTTATTTATAGTTGTTACATGGAAAATGTTGAGCGGGGTACGATATTATCTCAATCATATTGCCTTAGATTTCCATAACGACAAATTGTCCGGTACAAAAACTCTAGCCACACAGTATGGGGTGTTAGCCTTGTATCGTTGGATTTCAAAGTTCATTTTTCCGTTAGAGGTATTATTCGTTACGGCACTTTTTTTGTTGAGTTTATCTCACACTCCTTATGTTATTCCTGTGGCTTTATTTTTGCTGTTTGGAACTATTTTTATAGAACAGATACTTACCACAACTACTACTGCTTCATTCTTTGTATATAATTTTTCAAGAATAACAATTGACGATTTTTACCAAAAAGTATTTCCTATTGCGTCATTGATTGGCTTAGTTTATCTTGATAATAAATTTTCTATTTTACTTATTGGTCACCTTCTGCTTTTTCATAGTTTAGGTTATGCTGTATTGCTACTAGTAAAGGGAGCTTTTTTAGTTATATATAGATTGCCGTATAGAAAAACAGTATCATTAATAGTTAACTATACAGTCTATTACTTTCGCAAAGTAGTTTTGTGTAACAATGAACAACAAGCTCGAAAAAATCAGTATGCTGAGTACGCAGCATATCAATCGAAGTTACAATCCGACCTCACTAAACGCAAGAATGGAAGAGTAGCTGTTGTAAATATCAACCAAGATAAGTATACGGAAACGTTTGTCAAAGGTATGGTGCATAATTTACCCTTTGAAACACATCAACTATACGGGGGGAGTTTGCCCACTTTTAGTTTGAATGAAGGGGATTTTATAAGCGACAATAAGTTGCTGAAAGCTTGGGTACGTTTCGTAACGCTACTTCTTGGTAAGTCGGAAGATTATTTTTTGAAGAAAAGTATACTTAACTACTTAAATA
>CANGXE010000060.1 GCA_947457525.1 Bacteroidota bacterium
AAGATTATATTGGAAAAGTAAACGGTGAAAAAATACCACAGTTGGCTTTTGAAAAGAAGTTAGATGAAAATATAAAATCTCAAGAGGAGCAAATGCGCGGTCAACCAATGACTGACGATATGCGCAACTATTTACGCACACAGACTTGGAATGAATTAGTAAGCGAGGTTATTTTTAAAGATGTTTATGCAAAAACAGGCATCAATGTAACAGCCGATGAGATGACCGATTTGGCTACGAGCGAAGAGTTTGCATCACCCTACTTACAACAAGACCCATCATTCAAAAATCCGCAAACAGGTAAATTTGATGCCAACATGGTTCGTATGTTTTTGCAAAACCTGGATAAAGATCCGCAAGGAGTTGAACCGGGAACCGTACGTAAACAATGGATGCGTTTCGAAGGATTGTTGAAAAAACAACAATTCACTGACAAATACAATAACCTAATCACCAAAGGCTTAGCTATTCCTACTTGGATGGCCGAAATGAGTTACAATGATCAAGCTCGTACTGTTGATTTTAAATATGTAGCCTTAAACTTGACCGACATTAATGATGCCGATGTGAAATTGACAGATGATGACATCAAGAATTACATTAACAGCCATAAAGTATTGTTTAAGCAAGAGCTAGAAACAAGAAAACTACAGTTTGTACAGTACGACATCATTCCATCTTCTGCTGATACATCTAGAACACTTCGCGAATTGACAGAAAAAGCAGCAGAATTTGCTGCTTCAAAAACAGCTGCTGAAGACTCTATTTTTGTTCGTCTGAACTCAGAAACTGCATTTGATGAAGTTTATTATACCAAAGACAACCTATCAAGCAGTGTTAAAGATAGTTTGTTTGCAGCTCCGTTAAAATCATTGGTTGGCCCATATATCGAAGGTAAATCATTGAAAATCGCAAAAATTACTGATCGCAAAATGATTTCCGACTCAGTGCGCGTACGTGAAATAAAAATTTCTTTCAACGATGTGAAAACACAAGAAGAAGGTGCGGCTAAGTTTCAATTAGTAGATAGTATTTTCAAATCCATCGATTCGTTGAAAGGCGATTTCAGTGCCTTTGCAGCTACTTTTTCAGCTGATGAAGCTTCTAAAGTTAAAGGTGGAGATGCTGGCTGGGTTAAACAAAATCAAAGAAGTAAAGAGTTTAATAATTTAGTCTTCTATCGTGCGGTGAAAGGTAAGACTTATCGTTTGCCAAGCCAAGAAGAAAATGCTTGGTATATTTTCCAAGTGGTTGAAGATCGCCCGAGCAAACAAGCCGTTCAAGTGTCATACTTGAGCCGCGAGATTGTGCCAAGTGCGGAAACACAAAGCAATATTTACGAAGCAGCTTCTATTTTCTCTTCAGACAATCAAGGTGAAGAAAAATTCTTAGCAGCCGCCAAAAAGAAAAACGTGAAATCTGTAGAAAGCATCAGCAAAGAAGATTTCACTGTTCAGGGAATTGGCTCAGCTCGCTCTTTTGTTAAGTGGGCATTTGAAGCATCGAAAGGCGAAGTTTCTGCACCAATCACCATCGGCAACCAACACATTGTTGCTTTAGTAGAATTAGTTAGACCAGCCGGTTTGTTAGATGTGGCAGCGGTTAGAGCTGACGCGGGCAAAATAAGCTTGATTACTAAAGAGAAAAAAGTGGAATTGTTGACAAAGAAGATAAAAGATACAGGTGCAACAACCATTGAGGCTTTAGCTGCTAAGCTAGGCAAGCCGGAGCAAACAGCGACTGCTGTTTCTATTGGCAACCCTTCGTTAAATGGTTCATTTGAACCCGTAGCTGTTGCTGCTGCGATTGGTGCAGGCAAAGGCAAAGTTTCAGCACCTGTAGCCGGCAATTCGGCTGTGTTTGTGGTTCAAGCCACCAACATTACTGATCCTCAAAAAATCACTGATTTCACGATGTTTGCCGCTCAGTTGAAACAACAAGCACAAAGCAAAACTCGCTTTGCACAAGAAGCACATAAGAAGTTAGCTAAAATAGAAGACGATCGGTTTGATTTCTTCTAAATCGAAAATCAGAATATTTCTAAAAACGCTCTACTTCAACCTAGAGCGTTTTTTATTTTGGTTATATTCAACAACCATTAATTGATAAATACCTTATGGAAACAAAACCTCTAATCAACAAAGTAGCGCAGAAAGCGCTTGTTACACTCGACTTGGAAGAGTTGTTTCCGAAAGAGAATGACATTGCTACGATTGATCTCAAAGATTATTTATTTAAAGGATTGATACTTCGCGAAGCGGATTTTCGAACGGCTATTACGGCCACAGATTGGTCTATTTATAAAAATAAATTAGTAACTATTTATTGCTCGGCAAATGCTATCGTGCCGATGTGGGCATATATGGTGATTAGCGCTGAGCTGGCTGGTGTTGCTAAAGACGTGGCGAAAGCATCGCCCGACCATGCAGCGGAGATATTTCTTTATCGCCAAATTGCGCAATTAGACATGACTAAGTTTACCAATCAACGCGTGGTGGTTAAAGGCTGTGGTGATCGTCCGATGTCGGAAGCAGCTTACGTTCAAATTGCTGCACAATTGGCCAAAGTAGCCCGTGTTATTATGTATGGAGAACCGTGTTCCACCGTGCCTGTTTTTAAAAAAGCTGTGGACTAAACGTGATAATGAACAATAAAAGGCAAATTTATTTGGTGGTTGTGGCTTGTGTGATGCTGGTTATCCTTGTGTCCGCCAGTTTGTATGAGCGCTATAATTATTTCATAAAAACACCCATAAATGTTTTGGCTGAAACGGCAGGTTCTTGTAATGATATTGTGTTGACCCATTTGATTGACTCGGCTCAAGCGGTTTCACCTATTACGGTTTCAGGCAATTTATACTTTGCCGGTGAACGTGTGCCTATCGAAGATCCTGACGTGCGGGAGCGCTTAGAGCGCGAGTTGCAACTAAACGTGTATTGGCATTCTAATACGTTGATGAATATGAAAAACGCTAATCGTTATTTTGGTGAGATTAGCGCCATTCTAAAGGAGCAAGGTGTGCCGGATGATTTTAAGTATCTCGCATTGATAGAAAGTGGGTTGCGCAATGAAACATCGCCTGCGGGAGCGGTTGGTTTTTGGCAATTGCTGAAAGAAACCGCTAAAATTTATGGTCTGGAGGTCAGTGCAGAGGTAGATGAGCGGTACAATATAGAGAAATCAACCTTGGCGGCTTGTAAATACTTAAAACAGGCCAAAGAACAATTAGGTACATGGTCTACGGCTGCGGGTTCCTACAATATGGGCATTGCGGGCATCAGCGCTCGTGCTCGTGACCAAAAAACCACTAATTACTACGATTTGTACCTAAACAGCGAAACTTCGCGATATGTGTTTAGGATTTTGGCGGCTAAGATAGTTTTCGGCCACGCGCAGGAGTTAGGGTTTAAGGTAAATCAAGACGAACTTTATCAGCCGTTTGAGTATACCTATGTGGAAGTGGACAGTAGCATAGGCAATATCGCAGATTTTGCGAGCAACTACGGCCTACTATATAAACACATCAAAATTCTCAATCCGTGGCTACGCGATGCCAAATTGACTAATAAGGAACGCAAGAAATATCAAATAAAGATTTTAGAAATCAACTAATTGATTTGTAAAACTGTCGGAGAATTCTATTTTTGTCGTCCAAAATTTGAGTTAAGAAATTAATTTAAAAAAGGTTTGGTAGCTCAGTTGGTAGAGCAAAGGACTGAAAATCCTTGTGTCGGGGGTTCAATTCCCTCCCAAACCACACATAAAACCCTTGTTTCTCCAATGAAATGAGGGTTTTTTATTTATTCCTTTGGGACACTATATGGGACACCGTTTCTATTGTTGCTCCTTAAATCTATCTGTTTTCAATCTATCAATTCATATTTTCACACAAAACTAATTACAATGGGAAAAACTATCTTGTTAAGTATCGCAGTTCTATTTTTTTTTATTGGAACAGGACAAAGAAACTTTAAATGGGAAAAGGTCGATAGTGTAGCCAAAACAAAGGAACAGTTATACTCAGATACAAAAATGTTTATTGCCGAAAATTGGAAGTCCTCACAAAGTGTCATTCAAAATGATGACAAAGAGGTCGGGGTTATTTTAGTTCGTGGGGAGATTATACAAACAACCCTAATTCAAATTACTTTATTAAAGTGGATTTACTCTTACTCTATTAAATTTTTTATGAGGGATGGTAAATACAAAATGATTATTGAAAATGTAACTTGCACATCTGCATATTGGGGCGCAACTCCTTATTCAGGCTGTATAGTCCCATGTGACGATTGTCCGATACCTAAATTTGGAGAAACAGGGTTAAATAAAACTCAGTATAGCAAAGTAATAGAAACACTAAGAAATGATTTACAGAGTATCGTAGATAGATATGCCACACATATTCAAAAACCAAGTGTATTAGGTAGCGACTGGTAAACGTGACGTATGAGAATAATAAACAAACCTCTGGAAATCTATTGCCACTACATAAAATGTACGTGGAACACTTTTTTTAAACCCAATACATTAACAGACAGTCAAAGTCTAGTTGTGGGTTTTTTGTTGCCCATGTTCGTGGCTGTTTTCACTTACATTCAGATTAACAACCTATAAATCGTCCTGATTAGAGAAAAACCATTCGGGCAAATTCTTTTTGCGTTCGGGTTCAATATTCATAACTCCTATACTTTGGAATTTGGGTAAACCATAACTCATTATCTCTTTGTAAAACTTATATCGGTCTTTCGGTTCTAACTTTTGAAAATCACTTTCCATTAAACTCCAGTTATCAGATAAGAAAGTTGAAATTCTCTCTCTTAGTTCTTTTGTGACCTCGTTGGGAGTTCCTTTTGTTCGTCCTCCAGTCTTTTTGCCCTTTGCCATTGCTATTATTTTAAACTCAAAATTTGATTATCTATTTCGCTCTACTTTAGAAACTGATTAACCTCAAACAAATTTAAACCACTATACAACCTCCGCTCTCTATTCATAAAATTGTTTCGTGGGTTGCTGTTTAAATTCCTACACCTTTTTGCCTCCGCTCCAAACTCTTTCTCACTACAAAACAAACTCCCTTTCTTTTGGGTTGATATATCTCTCCCACAAGTTTTACAAACTCTGTTTTCTCTAACCTCGAAAAAATTAGTTAACTGATTATCTAAACGGTTAAAACATTCCCTCTCTGTGTTTTTGAGGTCGGTTAAATCATTCCCACTTTTTAATATTAAGTCGGTTAAATCATTCCCACTTTTTTGGGTGCGGAGGTTCAATAACATTGCCCACTTGTGTTCGATTAATTGCGCTACATTCTTTTTTCGGTGGGTTGTGCCGTTCCAGTTAATTATATCCTCAAATTGTTTTTTGTATTTACATCGTTGTTTCGGGTTAAATCTTTCCCACTCCTTTGGGTTTTTACATAGGGCAAAAATACGCTCCTCGTTGCTACTCATTGCGGAGGTGTTTACCTTTTCAACTATAATCAAATCACTATATGTTTGAAATAGTATCGCACCTAAATTTTTAATTTTCTCAATATCTAAAAGGTCGGACAAATATCGCACTCCAGTACGTTTTAAATATTCCATTTTATTCGCCCTCACTTCATATCGCAATATGTTTGTGTCTAAATTGTACTGTTTCCCTTTGTCGTAAATCTTTAGTGCGTAGCGTTGTTGCTCAATCTTAAATCCAATGTTTAGTTTGTTCCCTCCTTTGGTAGTCAACCTACTAAACCCCTCGTTTTTATATGCAATCACATCACGACAAAAATCAAATGGGTTAAATATGGGTGAAACATTAACTCCAAACTCTAGGTTGCGTAAATGTGCCTCTGATGGGTTAAAATTAAATACTCGTGAAAGGTCATTGATACAATCAACTAGGTCTGAAAATGTAAAGTCAGTAAAATTTTCACCTTTCCAGTATTTGTGCAAACTCCCATTAATTACAACCGTTCCTGTTGCATAGATTTTTATGAATAGGTTTTTATAAGTAACCTTTTTGTGTTTGCAGACTTCGCCACTTAACGTGTTTACATTTGCGTAAATATCTACACCTAATTTGTTTAGGTCTGTTTCAATAGTATTAGAAAGAAATGATATTTTTACACCATCAATCATTTGCGGTCGCCCTGTTAAGTGGTTTTTGAACAATAAGAGAGGTCGGTTTGTCGCCTCTTTTTTCATTTATAACCATTTTACCAATAGGAGTAGCAGACGCCACAAAAACGCCTCTTATTCTCTTTCTCTGTTTCATTGCAAATCCTTTAGAAAGTTAGCAATAAACAATCCTCGTTTGTTTGGGTAAACTTTAAAGTGATTGAAATAGTAAATAGTCAGATATTCGGGCATCTCCGAAAATCGCACAAGGCAAAAACTATTTTTCTTTTTTTCTGATGGGTGAAAGTGGTCGCCAAAATATAGGTTTAAACCTCCGCTCAAAATCAATCCTGTTTGAAATTGCGTCTTTCCGTTTACTTGCCTACTCTTTAGAATAAACTTCACTCCCTTTCGTTTGTAGTCCTCTCTAAAAGGTGTTTCAAGTCTTAATTCCTTTGGGAGTTTGGTAAACCCTATGGGTGCAAATATCTGTTCATAATAGCCTGTAAAACCATTCAATTTGTAAACGTGTTTCTTAAACTCTGGTCGCCCTTTTGGTGTGGTTGTAGTTATCATTTTACACCTCCAAACTTTTGGTTGTTGACTATTTCACTTTTCAAAAATCGAATACGTGAACCGTAACGGTGAAATTTAATCTTTCCATCACGCCTCCATTTGGAGAGCGTAACTAAAGACACTCCTAAGAGTTTAGTCACTTGTTTTGTAGTTAGAAAGTCCTCCGTTTCAGTTTCTACTATTGGAGTGTTTTTAGCTAGGAAATCAGTTTTAAACCTGTTAACTAGTCTTTGTTCTAATTCGTCCAAACTAATAGGACTTAGTATAATATTTTGATGCATAAGTTGTCCCCTCTGTTTTGTCAGATGGTTATGCAAAATTCAATAAAACTTATATACGTTTTCGTTCGTGTCCTATAATTGTTTCGTTCGTGTCCTAAATTTCTACATACTTAAAACAGTATATACATACTAGACAACTTTTAGTTTGGTGTTTTTGCTCCAATGTAAACGCAATAAATCAGAGTTTTCTTCATTGCTAATTTTGATATACTTCATAAAGGACTTTTCAGTTTTGTGTCCAGTTATTTTCATTATACCTATTGAGGAAAACCCACTTTTAAAAAGGTTTGTTGCAAAACTCCTACGAGCTGTGTGTGTGGTTATTAAATCGTGTTTACAGACTGTTTTTTGTACTCTCAATCCTCCTTTGGTATTATCTATTAATACTTCGCTATTAATGCCTACAATCGCCCCTATTTCTTTTAGATACTCATTCATTTTCTGATTAGATAGAGGACGAGGCAAACCGATTGAAGTTTGCTCGTATTTCTCCAAAATGTTTTTTACAGTCCAATGTATAGGAATAACAACCGTTTGCCCTGTCTTTTGGGTTTTAACCTTTATTGCGTCCTCATTTATATTCTCAATCTTTAGTTGTGAAAAGTCAGAAAATCTCAATCCAGTAAAACAACCGATAATAAACAAATCTCTAGTTTGGTCTAACCGTTTGTTTTTTGAAAAATCGTGGTCGTAAACTCTTATTAATTCGTCCTCCGTTAAATAGATACTTTCAACCGTTTCCCCTGTTACTTTAAACCGTTTGCTCTTATAGTCTAACTTGGTGTTAAA
>CANGXE010000061.1 GCA_947457525.1 Bacteroidota bacterium
CTGCAATCTAGCTCTATGGTTAGTTTGTCATCTGAAGGTGGCTGAAAACGATTGTTGTAATTGATTTGGTCTTTGAATGATGTACTATCCGCATAAACTTTTTGAAAAAACTTGCCCCAAATTGGCAATGCTGTGCTTGCGCCTTGTCCATTTTGCATACTACTAAAACGAATGTAGCGATCATCACAACCCACCCACGAGCCGGCAATCAAATCGGGCGTGCAACCAATGAACCAACCATCTGAATAGTTTTGAGTAGTTCCTGTTTTTCCAAAAATATCATTCATCAACTTGAACCGATAACGCAAACGAGTCGCAGTGCCGCCCATGACCACATTGCGAAGAATTTCAACCATAGCGTAGTTGGTGCCTTCGTCTAACACTTCATTGCTTTTTGCTACTTGGTCGAGTAACACATTGCCATTTCTGTCTTCGATTCTCGAAACAAAAATGGGGTCTACATGCACCCCTTTATTAGCGTAAGTTGTATAAGCTCCTACCATTTCAAACAGAGAAATATCTGCTGCGCCCAAGCAGATTGAAGGTTGAGCCGGAATGTCACTTTTCACACCCATAGATTGCACCAATTGTATAACCGCTCCAGGTGTCATTTCGTGCATTAAATAGGCAGTGACAGAATTGATAGAATTAGCCAAGGCTTGTTTTAAACTAAGTGTGCCGCCATATTTTCCATCACTGTTTTTAGGTGTCCAGTCTTGTAGCAATCCAAAACGAGGATCGTCAGCTTCGAAAGTAACAGGCTGATTTGGCACTCTAAAGCAAGGAGAATAACCTTTATCGCGAATAGCTACAGTGTATACAAAGGGCTTAAACGTAGAACCTATTTGTCGCTTAGTATTGATATTGACATGGTCAAACTGAAAGTATTTATAGTTTACTCCGCCTACCCATGCGCGCACAAAACCAGACTCTGGATCAACCGCCAAAAATCCGTTTTGTAAAATCATGCGGTGATAGCGAATAGAATCAAACACTGACATGATTGTGTCTTTCTCACCACCTTCATAGCTAAATATACGCATTGGTTTAGGCTGCTTCAGCAATGCATCAATTTGCTCGGCTGTTTTGCCTGCTTTTTTCAAGTCAACATACTCAGGACAGCGCTTATAGATATTATTCCATTCGGTGGGAAATGTTTTCCAAGGGTCTTTCCCTTTCCAAAAGTTGAAGAATGTTTTTTGCATTTCAGTCAGATGCTCGCGCTGCGCCTCTTCTGCATAGCGTTGCAAACGCGAATCAAGCGTGACGTAAATTTTTAATCCATCGGTGTAAATATTGTATTTTGAGCCATCGGGTTTACGATTTTTATCGCACCAATCTTTTAACCAAAGGCGGAGATATTCTCGAAAGTAAGGTGCTGCACCATCAGCATGCGTGTCGGCATGAAAATCTAAAACTATAGGCAACTTAAAGAGTGAATCACGTTCTTGCTTAGTAATAAATTTGTAGTTATACATTTGATCAATCACTACATTTCTTCTCTTCTTAGAGGCTTCCGGGCGAGAGCGAGGATTGTAAGTAGAAGGCGCTTTGAGCATACCCACCAAAATGGCGGCTTCTTCAACTTTCAAAGAATCAACCGGCTTACCAAAATAAACGTAAGCAGCCGACTTTATACCAAAGGCATTATCGCTGAAAGGCACTGTATTAAAATACATCGCCATGATTTCCTCTTTGGTGTAAGCCCGCTCGAGTTTTACAGCAATAATCCATTCTTTCAACTTACGAAAAACTAACTCTATCTTGTTTAGTCGTTCACGTGGAAAAAGATTTTTTGCCAATTGTTGTGTCACCGTTGAGCCACCACCACCCGAGCTGCCGACAAAACCTTTGAGCACACGCATCAAAGCTCTAAAATCTACACCGGTATGTTCCCAATAACGAATATCTTCTGTAGCTAAAAGCGCATTACGTAAGGCAGGATTAATATTATCGTAAGTAATGTTGCTTCTGTTCTGAAGGTAATAACGACCAATCACCACATTGTCTGTGGTGATGACCTCAGTGGCCAAGCTACTGCTTGGATTTTCTAACTGTTGAAATGAGGGCATCTCGCCAAACAGGCCAACAGAAAGTAAGAAAAACAATAAAATAACGCTAGCTAATCCGGCAAAAAACAAACCCCAAAACGTAAATAGAAATCCCTTCTTCATGGCTTCGTAAAACTAAAAATTAATTAAAGCGAAAGAAGCGATTATTTGTAAACACGCTCAAAATACTTTTGATAAGCAGCAATATCTTTCTGAGAAAGAAGCGTGCTGAAATTTGTTGCTGAAATGCAGGTAACAACGAATTGACCGGATTGCATTTCTTCAAAAAGTTGCTTTTGTGTTATCAGCGATTTATAATAAGCCAAAGCATCTGCACCATTCTTAAATTGACGAATATTGAGCAATTTGTTTTTGCTATCAATCATCACTTGCTTGGTTTGTAATTTTAGCAATTCGTGTACCGATGAATTGAACGCATTAATTTTTGCCATGGTACTCATTGTGGTGCTTTGCGCCACGGCCGGATCTTTGATGTAAACTATACAATAATGAACTGCTCCTTCGCTACGCACATAAGGCGAAGTGGTGTCCTCCATCACCACAACCGGTGCTGCGGTTGTTTCTGTTTTAACTGTGGGATTTTCAGTTGTAGTTACAGCCACATCTTTATCCTTTTCGGTGGCAACCACTTCTTCTTTAGTTGGTTGATTTGAAGGTGCATTTAGTGTCACTTTCACGCCTTTATCTATGGCTTGTTGCTTGGCTTCGTTGAGTTGTTTCAGCTCATCAATAGGCGTTTTTTCAGCCGGGAAAAGTGCATTCAAAGAATCTAAACGAGCTTTGTCTTTACTCAAATCTACTTGCGGCAAGGATGATTTATTGAGCAAGTTCAATAAATCGCTAGCCGATTTTTTTACTTCTATATCTGTAGATTTATTACTCAACTTTTGCAACGCTTGTACGTAATCTTCCAAGCGATTTTGCTTAGCGTAAATCAATGCCAAAAGCAATTCAAATTTTTGACTTAGCGGATTTGGCTTAAACACATTATCGCTCATTTTCGCCTTGTACCAAGCTGTGTCAAGGCGGTTGTTTTGATAATCTTCATATGTACTTTGGTAGTAAGACTGCACCGCCAACTGCTGCTTGTTCGTTTCGTTGATGTAATTGGGGTCGCGGAGAATTTTTGCAATCACACTTTCCGGAAACTCGTTTAAAATCTTTTGCTTGTAGGTTTCAGCTTTTGTTTTTTGATCACGTTTCTGTGCAATCAAGTAAAGATTATAATAACTCTCTAAAAGCAATTTGTGTTTCGGGAAACGACTGTTTGCTGTTTCAAACATATTTTCCGCTTTAGGATAATTTTCCAAGCCATCTTTATAAATCACTCCGGCATTATAATAAGCATCTACCAACAAATCATTGCTCTTCGCCAGTTTCTCAGGAGTAGTTGGTATGCTAGCTAAAAGTTTTTCCTCTAGGGTTTTTGCTTCAGCTTCCTCCGGCTTTTTCGTATCAGTAGCTGCGATATCAGCTGCTGCATTAGCATCTAAAATTTCATCCGCGGAGATAGAATTTTTATTCTTTCTACGCCAGTTTTCTTCTAGTTTTCTGCGGCCCCATTTTTTGACAAACTCATTGTAGCCATTCGTCTTTGTGCCTATGTTGTAGAAATACCAAGTGGAGCCCGGAGCCTGTTGCGTTTGGGTTTGCGACTGGGGATTGCGCGGGTCATTATTCAGGTTGTTGCCCGATTGTTGGTTCACATTCTCTGCTTCCTTTTTTAACTCTGCTTCCTTCTCAATTTTAGCTGCCGCTTCTTTGATGGCCTTGTTCAATTGTTCCTTGGATAGCGAAGCGAGTTTTTGCAAACTGTCTTCGTTAGCAATCACCATCAATTGTTTCACTAAATTGTCTAACAATTTGTTTCGCTCATCAACCGCTGGGTAAGCCGCATCATTCTTAGCTAAAAAAGCAAGCGTGGAGTCATAGTAATACTTGCTGCTTACATAAAATTCTTCCTCGTAATCCAACTCCGCTAACTTCAAAAATGATAACGCTTTTTGGTCATCGTTGATCGTAGATTTGTCGACTGATTGATGTAAAAATTTGCGGGCTTCAATAGTATTTTTTTCTTCAATAGAAATCAATGCCAACTCATAATAGATTTGGTCGAAATAATCGCTGTACTTGTTGTCTTTGGCCATTTTTGCCAATAACGAACGAACCGATGCATTGCCTCCACCCGATTTTCTGCCAAGCTTTGCCATTTTCAATTTGGCATAAAATTCCATATCATAATTCGGTCGACTTTTCAATACACTTTTGTAGTTGGCTGTAGCTTTGGGATAATTACCAATGGCTTCGTAGCATTGCGCCAAAACAAAGTGCGGACGAGTTTTAAGTTTTTTCTTTTTCTTGATTTTTTTGGCTTTCAAGTAATTCTCTAACGGCTCGATGGCTCCGCTATAATTGCCTCTCGCTACCATCAAATCTGCATCCGTAAGATTGAGCTGAGGGTCATAATTTTTATAAAAAGCATCATCGCTGCGGACATAGGTAACTACAGAAGCAGCTTGATCATACTTTTTTTGGCGCGTATATGTTTTAATCAACCAAAGCAGAGCCTCACTACGAGCCGGAGTGTGTACCCAAATTGACTTTTCTGGGCGATTGTCTTCTTTCTCCAATGTTTTAGTGCCGTCTTTGTTGTCAATAACTTTAACTACCGGCTTTTTCTTTTTGGCTTTCTTTTTCTTTACGTATTTGCCTACTTTTTTACCTAATGATTTTTGCACTTTCACATAATCTACGCCTTCTTTATACTCGGTAGTAATGTATTTGAAACTGCCGGCAGCCTTATCATAATCGCCTTTCAAAAAACTCGACTTTCCAATGAGCAACATATTATCATCGCTCCAATTGGCGGTGGGATGCAGTTGAATAGACTGCGTAGAACGTTTGATAGCATCATCCAAATCAGCTGTGTAAGCACCAAACTCTTTGGGGTCGGTGTAGAAAAACACAGGTATTACGGTATCAAAACGGTCTTTATGGGCATCTTCGGCTACTTTCAACGTGTTTTTCAGCTTTTCGTTGGCGTTGAAATAGGCGTTGTAGTGAGCAGTTATGTCATTATAGGCTTGCTTCGGCAAAGTGCCATGATTGGTAGTAGAACAGCCATACACGAAGAACAAGAGCGCGTAAAAAGAAAATATTAATAGTTTTGTTGGCTTCAAAATGACTTTGTTTGGTCGGGTAATTTATAACTCACACCGAACAAAATTATTTTGTTTGACTGAAAATAAAAGCATGATAGTTAACGGAATGATGGATTGACTGATTTCCAAGCAAAACTAAAGGGCTGACAAATGGCTAAAAAAATTAAAACTACACCTAATAACAAGCTAAAAACCAAGTTTCGGTTTGTTATTCTAAACGATGAAACCTTTGAGGAAAAATTCTCATTGATTTTGACGCGCACGAACGTGTGGGTGTTTTTCAGCATATCCATTTTCACACTAATTTTTTTGACCGCTTCGGCTATCATTTACACTCCACTCAAATATTACATCCCCGGCTTTGGTGATTATAACTATCGCGGTGAAATTTTGCGTTTGCAAATCAGAACAGACTCGTTGGCTTATCAACTGCAATCCCGCGAAGCTTGGTTGAGCAACCTGATGGATATTGCCTCGGGGCGAGTAGATACCTCTAAGCCCGAACCTAGCGGAAAAACCGTGACCGACAAATCGGCTATTAACCTCAATGAAGTGACTAATCTAGATAAAGAGTTACGTAAAGAAGTAGAAGAGGAGGAAAACTTCTCGTTAAGTGCCGCAGCTGGCGATGCAGATGGTTTTGTGGATGAAGTAAAATCTATGCACTTGATTACTCCGGTGGCAGGTTATGTAACCGACCAATTTAAACCAAGCGAAAATCATTTTGGGATTGACATTGCTGCTAAGCGAGAACAACCGGTTATGGCTGTGTTAGATGGAAAAATTATTTCAGCCAATTATTCTATTTTAGATGGGAATGTGATTACAGTACAGCACTCCAACAATTTAATCTCCATCTACAAACACAATCAACGCCTAGCCAAAAGAGCCGGTGATCAAGTAAAATCTGGCGAGGTCATTGCTTTTGTGGGCGATAAAGGCGAAAACTCCACCGGCCCGCATTTGCACTTTGAGCTGTGGTTCAATGGAAAAGCTTTGAACCCTCGCGATTATATCTTATTTTAGATTTTCAGTTTCACCCAAAACACAGATCATGTTTGGAAAAAAAGAAGATAAACCCGTTGGCCCAAACGCCATGAATCAATTTGGCCAAGGCACCTTCATAAACGGTGATATTAGCACCGAAGGTGATGTGCGCATTGATGGTAAAGTGACTGGATTAGTGACTTCCAAATCAAAAGTAGTTTTAGGTGCCACCGGTCTTATTGAAGGGGATGTTATTTGTCAAAATGCCTATATAGATGGTCGTGTGACCGGTAATATTGAAGTGGCTGATTTGCTTATTTTGAGCGCTACTGCTCATGTGACCGGTGATATAAAAATCAAGAAACTAGTGGTGCAAGAAGGCGCAAAATTCTTTGGCAAATGCTCCATGGGCATGAGCGTTTCGCGCAATGAACAAACTACTAGTGTCACTGCCAAAGCAAGCGCAGCAGGTTAATTTCACTTTACTTATCTCTTTTAAATTTATGGCCAATCAACCACCGTCAAATAATGTTTTGCGCTATTCCGGTGTTGGTTTTCAAATTATGGCTACCGTTGGTGTTGGCTTCTTTATTGGCTATAAACTCGATGAATACTTAGGCAACAAGAAGCCCTACCTCGCAGCCGGCATCTCTGTGCTCTTTGTTTTCCTCGCACTTTACGTGGCACTTAAAGACTTGGCTAAACCGAAGGAGAAATAGTGCAAATTTATTGCACTTTATTCCATGGACTATTAAGTTTACTCTATGATTAATTTTCAAAAATATTTTACGCTTGTCTCTCTTTCCATCTTACTTATAGTGCAGTCTACTTTTGCACAAAACCAGTTTTCTATTGCACAAACAGACACTCAAATCAACATCACCCATTCATCCGGCATACCATTATTGTCGGTCAATAAAAATAACTTTATCGAAGCTATCAGCTATAAGGAGAAAGTAAAAAACCGCTACGGTAGTTTTTCCTTTACACAAAAAAACAGAAATACTTTTAGCGAAATCAGTCAGCTGCAAGTGTTGGACTACGGCAATAGTATTTTTATTGTTGGGCAAGTGGGTAATAGTGCACAAAGTTTCTCCTTTGAGGTTGGTTTGTTAGCAGAGGCCGACAAACCCGAAGAAGCTATGCTCACTGTAAAACTGATGGACACCACAGAAAAAATTAAAGCCGTATCTTTTACTTTCAACAACAAAGCCCGACACATTTACGGCTTTGGCGAACAGTTTTCTTATACCGATTTTATGGGTAAAAAAATCACTGCGTTTACCGAAGAGAACGGTATTGGACGAGATGATCAACCAGTGAGTAAATTAACTAAACTAGTGGGTGTGGCGGGCCACCCTACGGTTAGTTATTTTCCACTGCCGATGTTTTTTACTGAAGATGGTACGACCTACACCGCCACGCCCACTTTCATGACTTTTGATTTTACTTCATCAGGAAAAATTCGCCTAGAATCAAACACCATTCAAGCCGGAGGTAAACA
>CANGXE010000062.1 GCA_947457525.1 Bacteroidota bacterium
GACAGTACTATCACCCAAGAAGAGTTGTTTAAAAACAATTTACAGACTTTGACGGAGAAACTGTACAGCGAAGCTAAGGAATTGTATGCCCGCAAAGTGGAGAACACGGTGAAGACAGTGATGCCCGTGTTGCAAAATATCAGTGATACACGTGGCGACACGGTGAAGATGGTAGCTATTCCTTTGAGTGATGGCAAGAAAGGTGTGAACATTTTGGTGGACTTAGCAGAAACTTTACAAAACCAAGGCAAGACTATCGTTTCTCAATTTGAGAAGTCAATTACTTTGGCCTTGATAGATGAAGCTTGGAAACATCACCTACGCGCGATGGACGATTTGAAACAAGAAGTTCAGTTAGCGAGTTACGAACAAAAAGATCCATTAGTGATTTATAAGAAAGAGGCCTTCAATTTGTTTACAGCTATGATTGGTCAAGTGAACCGCGACATTGCTTCGTTCTTATTTAAAGCACAATTGCCGCAAGGAGATGGAAGTTCTTCTGAGCAAGTGCGTAATGCTGAGAATGAAAAGCAGAAAGCATTTGCTAAAAAGATCCAAGAAGGACGTGGTAGCTTAGAAGAGCCTACTTTACCTCAAGGCGAAGAGCAACAAGTGCCTCAACAAGCTCCTGTGCAACGCCAAGAGCCGGTTCGTGTAGGTCCAAAAGTAGGTCGCAATGATGTTTGCCCATGTGGAAGCGGCAAGAAATTTAAAAACTGTCACGGCAAAGGAATGGGAGAGGACTAATCTCTTATTTATAATTATCAATTTACTGCTCCGAATGGAGCAGTAAATGTTTTTGGGAAGTTCTATAAGTGAATAACTGAATTAAGTTTAGTCGAAATTCTGCCTAACTCCTAATCGCATCCACCGGTTTCATGTTGGCAGCAAAAATGGCCGGAATAAAACCGGCAAAAATCCCCACAACTACCGAAATCACTAATCCAACACCCACATTATATGCAGTGATGTGGAATTTAAAGTCGGATTCTCCGTAATGGGTGACTACATACTGTAAGCCTTGAAACAAACCTACCACTACTAACAATCCGATGATACCGCCAATGACGCAAAGTACTACAGCTTCTAACAAGAACTCTAGTAGAATATAGGATTTCTTTGCACCAATCGCTTTCTTAATACCAATGATATACGTTCGTTCTTTAACAGCCACAAACATGATGTTAGCAATGCCAAATGCCCCTACGATAATTGAAAGTAAACCAATGAAAATGCCTGCTACGTTTACGATGGAAAAAATTGATTTTATACCTTCGGTGAAAACACTTACTTGATTGATGGCAAAGTTGTCTTCTTGGTAAGGTGAAATCTTGCGCACATTGCGCATTGCGCCACGCACCTCATAACGCAATTCGTCCATAGGTACACCGGGCTTTGGCACAATGGCGATCAAGGGATCACCATCAGTACCCACTTTTACAAATTGGGTCATAAAACTATAAGGGACTAACACATTGTTATCTAGCGTAAACCCAAACAAATCATCGCCTTCTTTTTTAAGCACGCCCACCACTTTCATCTTTGCACCACTGATTTTTATCTCTTCGCCTTCGATGTTTTTGCGTCCTTCAAAAAGAGTTTCGGCTACATTGGCGCCAATGAGTGCCACTGCCTGCCCACTTTTACTTTCTCCAAAAGTGAAATAGCGACCTTGCACAAAATCCATTTCTTTAATCTTGTTATAATCGTAAGTCACCCCATTTACTTGTGAGCCTTCCGCTGTGTTGCCATTCGCAATTACGTTTTGCCTTCCACCAAAATATATCAAGCAAGTTGCTTTTGCACTTCCAAGCTTATCACTGAGTTGCTCGAGTTCGCGTGTGTTGGTTGAAGGTCTGTTCAAATATTTCCACCAAGGATAATCATTACCATCTGCCCAAATCCACGGCCATTTTTGCACATAAAGAATGTCGTTGCCGAAAGAAGCTAAGCTCGACTGAATATTCATCTCTAATGAAGTCACTGCAGTGCGAACGGAGATAATACAGATAATGCCGATGGCCACGCCCAAAAGAGACAAGAAAGCACGCAACTTGGCCGCACGAAGCTCTTCAAGCGAGAGGACTAAACTTTGCCAAAAGATTTGGAGAAATGTTTTCACAGCTGCGCAAACGTAACGAAATTTTGACAGCAAAGTTTAGTGTATTCAGTGAAGAGCAGAATTCGTTAATAATTCTATTCGCCCATAGCCAAACAGTTTTGTTTGCTTTGAAATGTCCTCTAATTTACTACTTTTGCGCTCCCGAAATTTTCAGTTTTACTAAACTGAATGTTTTGAATTCCGTAAAATTCAAATCTTTAAAAACTATGAAATTATCCAGTTTCGACTTCGAAATTCCCAAAGAATTAGTGGCACAATATCCCGCAAAAAATCGCGATGAAAGCCGATTAATGATTATCAATCGCAACACCAAAAAGATTGAGCACAAGAAGTTTAGCGACTTGTTGAAGTGTTTTGGTGATGGTGATGTAATGTTGTTGAACAACACCAAAGTTTTTCCTGCCCGTTTGTATGGTACTAAAGAAAAGACAGGAGCTAAAATTGAGGTTTTCTTACTTCGCGAATTGAATGCAAAATCACTTTTGTGGGATGTACTGGTTGACCCTGCTCGTAAAATCCGTGTGGGTAATAAGTTATACTTTGGTGCAAACGATGAGTTGATAGCTGAGGTAGTTGATAACACTACATCGCGTGGACGTACTATTCGTTTCTTATTTGATGGCGACCACGAAAAATTCAAAAAAATTCTTTACAGCTTAGGTGAAACTCCACTTCCAAAATATATCAAACGTCCCGTGGAGCCATCTGATGAGGAGCGTTACCAAACGGTTTATGCCAAAGTAGAGGGTGCAGTAGCTGCTCCAACTTCGGGTATGCACTTTAGTCGCGAGTTGTTGAAGCGCTTAGAAATCAAAGGTGTTGAGTTGGGAGAAGTAACACTTCACACCGGTTTGGGTACTTTCCGTACGATAGACGTTGAAGATTTGTCTAAACACAAAATGGATGCTGAGGAAATAGATATTCCGGAGCGCACGGTGAAGTTAGTAAACGAAGCAAAAATAAACGGAAAGCGTATCTGCGCGGTTGGAACCACGACCATGCGTGCAGTGGAAACAGCCGTTTCTGCCGAAGGTTTCTTAAAGCCAACACACGAGTGGACTAACTTATTTATTCATCCACCATTTGACTTTAACATAGCGAATGCAATGGTGACTAATTTTCACCCACCGAAGTCGAGTTTGTTGATCATGGCGGCTGCCTTTGGTGGCTTCGATTTAGTCATGAAAGCCTATGAAACAGCGATTAAAGAAAAGTATAACTTCCTTAGTTATGGAGATGCTATGTTGATTTTATAATTCTAGAATGATATGTCAATCTAAGCCTTGCTTCATGTTTTTGAGCAAGGCTTTTTTTATTAAAAATATAAGACTGATTAATCTATACTAAATAGGCCTTGCCATTGCCCTTAGAATCATACTCTACAGCTATGTGTTCTTGCAAAGTGGTAGAAAGTGATAGGCCTACAATGTCTGGTGATACCGGGAATAGTTTATGCTGCCGATCCACAAGCGCCACTGCTTGAACTTTTGCTGGAGTAAAGTTCATGATTGGTTTTAATGCATAATAAAGCGTTTTTCCTGTGTTGGCTACATCGTCAACAAGAACCACTGTTTTTTGATCTAAGTTGAGTTTGCCGGTTTCTAAATTGATTTCTCTGCCATTCGGTTCTTTCTTGTTCATGGTAAGTGAAAGAAGCGTGACTTTTACTCCATCTATCGCTTCTATTTCGTTTTGAAGCTGTTGAGCATACTTATAACCGTTTGGTTGAATACCAATGAGAATGAGTTCTTTTACAGTGTCGTTTTGCTCTAAAAGTTGGTAGGCAATTCGTTTTGTTTTTTGGTTGATTTCGTTGGTGTCGAGTATCAATACTTTTTTATGGCTCATGTTTGTTAGTTGCTCAGTGGGTTATTCAATGATAAGTTTGCCGGATTGTAGTGGCATTTTGTCTAAAAATAGGGTGTAAAAGTAAATTCCTCCGGATAATTTTTGTCGCTCGATGTTGTATATTGATTGCCCGGGTTGCAATTTTACATTGTTAACCATTTCCCCAATTGAATTGGTCAATACTATTTCTCCGTTGGTATAATTTTGAAGACGTAGCTCAAAAGTGGCTTTATTGTTCATCGGGTTAGGATAAACAATAAGGGTCGAATTGTTCGAAACGTTATTTAGCCCAACAGAGTAAAGACAATTACTGTTGACATTGGCATTGGGGTTGTAGTTTACAGCCGTAGGGTCAGTACAACCGTAAATTTTAGCTTCGCAACCCAGTGTGTCGAGGTTGGCTGTAGCCAGATAATTTAAGCATGAAGTGTCTGTGGTGCCGTAGATAAAATTGGCGTAAGTCATGGCAGCAAAGCCTGAAACTTTGCCGTGACCATATTCATTGTTGGAAGTAGAACCTGTGAAGCCATCTTTAATAGCAGTATTAATGATAACTTGCTTAATCTCATCCCAACGAGCGGTTGGGCGTTTCTCTAAGTAAAGAGCAGCAATCCCTGCTACAATAGGAGAAGCCATTGACGTACCACCATTGCGTATATGGCGTTTAGTGATAGAAACTTTTACTCTATTAGACGGTGAGGTAGCTAACGCAATAAACCCTGCATCACCGGTGGCAATTGTGGTGCTGCCGGTGGCCATCACATCCGGCTTCAACCGGCCATCGCGCGTAGGGCCAAAGCTTGATGTTTGAAATCTTTTACCTACAATTTGATTGTATGGCGCAGCCAATAAGTCAACATAGTTTGAATCAAGGTCGAGATAACCTTCGTGAAGGGTGTAATTACCTACTGTAATCACTTTGTCGCTGCATTGCCAAGAAGAGACAATTGTTTTATTAAAATCCGGATGCTGATAGTTGGGAAATTGAATATAGTTTCCGGCAATAGAGTCAAGCATATCTGACGTGCCAATTAAACTAGAACTGCTCCATAGGTCAAACTTGCCTGTGCCTGTGGTCTGCAAACGCCAAAGATTGGAGGTTAGGGTAGTTTTTATCAAAAACTCTACGTGATATTTATTGCCTTCTAATGTGGCTTGCATACTGATTTGACCTAACAAAGTAGGTCCGTTGAATAAATTGCGATTGAGAATAACGCCTACTCCCGGTGGAGGATTAAAGTCGCCTTTAACCGTGAAGTAGCTTAAGCGTCCGAGGTTATTGCCGGTAGCATCATTACAGCCCACAGTAAATTGTACTTGATTAAAATCAGCCGTGTCTGCCCAAAGGTCAAAATAGGCCTCCGAAGCACCTGAGTTATATTTAAAGAAAGTATAAGCGCTGTCGCTGGGCACATTGTAACCCAAGTGATGAGGAATATGCCCTCCGTTTCCTCCGGCTGCAACTAAAACACGACCTTTTCTTTCTTCCAATAATACTTCTATTAACTGAGTGGCTAAATCAGTGCCATCATGTGAACCATAATATGTGCCGATAGAGGTGTTTATGACACATGGCTTACCCAATGCGTCCGCCTTCTTGAATACATAATCAACAGCATCTGCCACATGACCTAGAAAATCATCATCGTTTATTTTGACTTTAACGGCAATAATTTCAGCCTCGGGAGCCACACCGATAAATTTATTTTCATAAAACGTTCCTTTTGTAGATTGGCTGTTGCCGGCTGCAATGCCTGCCACACAAGTGCCGTGGCCAAAGTCTGATGCAGGTGGCACATGCGTGCAGTTGCCATTGTCAATATCAATCCAGTTCCACTGGTTGCCGTAGTTGTACGGAGCAGGAGCGGAAAGACCTGTAGCATCTTGATCCCATATGAACCGGATACGAGTCGTGCTATCTTGCAGCTTTCTAAAATCACCATGTTGCCAGTATATTCCCCCATCTAGAATTCCCACTACTACTCCGGTGCCTTTGTATGCTTTTACCAATGGCGCCATACCATTGTGAATTCCATCAATTCCATTTGTTACGAGCGCTGTGTCCAACAAAATTTTTCCTTTCGCTCCGCTATATTCTATTTTCTCAATTGCCTTGCTTTGTAAGAGGACTGATAATTTATTCGTTGGAATTTGAATGGATGCAATATTTCCCCTAAAGAAGTTGACTGTGCCTCCATTATCGCGAATCAATTGTTGTAACGCTGGTATGTCACCTCTCACAAGAAGATGTCGAATGGTGTTGTAATCTGTTCTACTATTCAATTTTTGATGTGTGCGCAAATCAAATCGTGTTGTTTCTTGAGCATTTGTACCCAGTAGAAAACAAAAACAAATGAGTAGTGTTATAGCGTAGCGATGCATAGAATTATCAACATTATTTATTACAAGTTTAATTCTTTTCGACCACATTTTGTTTGGTAAATGCATAAAAATGTATTTTAGCCACCATCATAAATTGAACTATGCTGACATTGATACAAATTATACTCTTCCTTGCTGCCGCTGGTACAGCTGGATATTTTGCTTACAAAGGTTATCATCGAGTTTATTCTAACATCATGTTGGGCAGAAAGGAAAACTTTTCTGACCAGCCCGAAAAACGTTGGAAGACTATGTTGCTCGTGGCCTTAGGGCAGAAAAAAATGTTTAAGAACATGACGCCTGCCATCTTGCATTTGTTCTTATATGTTGGTTTTATCATTACTCAGATTGAATTAATTGAAGTTTTGATTGATGGTGCCACTGGAAATCATCGTGCTATCTACCACTTGGTAGAAAACATAGCTTTTTTGAAATTTATTTACATCGCCATTATTTCATCGATTGAGTTAGTATCTGTATTGGTTTTAATAGGAACCATAGCTTTTATCAGCAGAAGGGTTTTTATTAAAGTTCCTCGTTTAAATCATAGTGATTTGAAAGGGTTTCCAACTAAGGATGCGTTGTTTATTCTAGCTGCAGAATTATATTTATTGACTTGTATCTTTAGTATGAACGTTGCAGATAGCGCACTTCACTTACAAGAAACCGGTCATACCTATGGGTTTTTATTAAGCAGTTGGTTGGCGCCAAGTTTTGCCGGGTTATCGGCCGTTTTTCTAGCTGTTTGGGAGCGCTTGGGCTGGTGGGGACATACTTTTGGTGTGTTCGGATTGATTGTTTATTTGCCTTATTCCAAACACCTCCATATTATATTTGCATTCTTTAATACTTATTTTTCTCGACTCACAGAAAAAGGCTACATGAGCAATATGCCTGAAATCACTAAAGAGATCAAGTTGATGATGGATCCAAGCGCAACTCCCGAACCGGCAGCTGCCGAACCGGTGAAGTTTGGAGCAAAAGATGTGATGGATTTGAGTTGGAAGAATCTACTAGATGCTTACACTTGCACAGAGTGTGGTCGTTGCACTTCTGCTTGTCCAGCAAATCAAACCGGCAAAAAACTTAGTCCACGCAAAATTATGATGGATACTCGTGACCGTTTGGATGAAGTCGGTAAATCAATTGCTGCAAATAATGGCATCTGGAAGGAAGACGGCAAGAGTTTGATTGAAAACGGTTATGTGAGCATCGAAGAGTTACGAGCATGCACCACCTGCAATGCTTGTGTAGAAGAATGTCCTGTGCTGATTAGTCCTTTAGATATTATTCTTCAATTACGCAGAAACTTGGTGATGGAAGAAAGTAATGCTCCTGCAGA
>CANGXE010000063.1 GCA_947457525.1 Bacteroidota bacterium
AAACTCAGTGGCTGCATCATGCTCGCTTTTGATTTTGATTTGGCGGAGCGAACGCCCTTTACCATAAACGACAGCAAACCAAATTTTTCGGTGTAGATGCGTGCTATGATACTCGTTTCCGAATATTTAGTCGTGTGCAATACAATTCCTCTTGATTTGTGGTACATTCGTCAGCAATTGTGAAAGAGTTTTTCCGCCATAACGGACTATCAATATTAGTCATTTTGTTGGTTCTATTGCTAGCCCTTCATCCCATCAGTTTTTTATTCTACACCATGAAGTGGGATATGATGGATCAGTTTTTTCCTTGTCGGTTTTTTATCAGCGAATGTTTGCAAAATGGACAATTGCCGCTTTGGAGTCCATTCATCAATTATGGCTATCCGTTTCACGCTGACCCACAGAGTGGAGTATTCTATCCGGTCACTTGGCTATTCTCACTCTTAGGTGGTTATAATGTTTACACCATCGCAGCAGAGTATTTGTTGCATATCTTTATTGCAGCATTAAGTTTTTATGCCTTTCTACGTCAGTTTAAAGTCTCTAGGCTTTCCGCTACAACGTTTGGAATAACCTATGCGCTTTCCGGTGTATTCATCAGCAACGCACAACATTTGACTTGGGTGGTTTCTATGGCTTGGATGCCGATGGTAGTGTTGTTGTTTTACAGATTATTGCAACAACCTCAATTGCAAAGCGCGTTAGCCTTTTCATTGACAGCCTACCTTTTTATGACGGGTGGTTATCCGGGGTTTGCTATTATTCTATTTTACTTTTTAGTAGCCTATTCCTTGCTGCATTTTATTCAATTAATCGGCAGCAGAGATAGCCAAGCAGTGAAAAATACCAGTCTCAGCTTGGCTACTGGTGCATTTGTTTTTGCTTTGATAAGTTCTGGTTTCATTTTCTCTATCGTTCAAGCAATGCCCGACATTGCACGGAGCAAGCCGGTCACTTTAGCAGAAGCAAACAGCATCGCTTTTACACCCCAAGCTGCTGTTTCGTTTTTGTTCCCCTTTGTTAATTCTAGTGTGAGCTACGCTTACACCACAGATACGGATATTTCGATGACGAATATTTATATGGGCATTTTCTTTTTTCCGCTTTTTATTGTTGGCTTATGGAAAACGAAACAAAACGGCTTTCAAGTTTTACTACTTATTTTTGGTCTAGTTTGTTTATTGGCTGCTTTGGGTGACGTAACGCCCGTTCGCTCGTGTATGTATCAGTACCTGCCCGGGATGAATGTCTTTAGACATGCAGCCATTTTTAGAGCAGTTGCTATGTTGAGTTTTTTGGGTGTGGCTGCAGCCGGTTTTGATTGGCTCATACATGCACAGACTACTTTGAAAAAACGAGTAGTTGCTTTCAGCTTATGGGTGATGTTGCTGTTCCTGATTGTAGTTCTGTTTTCCATTTCTCGACAAGAAAATAACTCCATTCAGTTACTTAACAGTCTAACGCCAAGCGCCATCGAAGCGTTCAATCGTTCTGCTTCAATAGCTAGCCACTTTATCGCACAAGCAGCTTTTCAATTGATTTTAGTATGCTGGTTTATTGTAACATTTATCTGGTTAAAAACCGAGGTAAAAAAATATGTACTAGCAGTTATTTTATTAGCAGACATTAGTGCTGCAGCTTATCTCAACTTGCCCTCTACCGCAATTAGTAATGTAAAACCCAGAACACTCCAAGCAGAGCTTGATAAATTCCCTAAGAATTTCCCCATACCAAGTTTAACGCCCATTGGCGATTTTGGTCATGTAAGTGATATCAGTACCGATCCGATGTGGTTTAATATTAGTTTCTTTAAAAAAACGCCAAGTTGGGGTGGGTTCAATAATTTTTATCCAAAAGGAATTGATGATTTGAAAGAAACACCCACTGAGAAATTTGTAAAGCAACAACCTGTGGTGTTTACCGCTGATAGCTTAACCAACACTACTTTGGCAATACAAAAGTTTAGGCCGGGATACATACAGTTGAGCTATGGGGCGAAGCAACCGGTTCCTTTAACTTTACTGCAAAGTAATTTTAAAGGGTGGGAAGCCAATTGTGATGGACAGCCATTACCTATCTCAAAAGTGTATATGAATTTCATGCAATGTGAAATTCCCGCTGGGCGTCATCAAGTCACCTACATCTACAACCCCAAATACCTTCAACTATTTATCGGGTTAGGTGTGTTTTCATTGATAATATGTTCTTTAGTATTATTGACTGTAAGCGTAAAAAAATTGAGTGATGAGTAAATCGCTTTTGTTCATACTTCTGTTTTTTATTGACATCGCTTGGTGGTTATATCGCGATACCTTTGGTGCCGGTTTGGTGACTGATCAAGTGGGTTGGTTGATGACCTATGAGCATTTTGGATGGCGAGGAATGTTTCATGCGTTTAACGATAAGTCTTTACATCTAGTTTATCATTGGTTTGGGTTTGGTTTATGGAAACTGTTCGGTTGGGATGGCATCGGTTGGGGTATTAGTTTTATTGCTCTTCATGCGGTGGTAGCCACACTTAGTTACAGTGTTTTTAGTCAACTTTTATTGCGTTTAAAAATTTCATCAGTTCATTTAATCGCTTTTTTCGGAAGTTTGATTTTCTTGGTTTCGCCCTATCACACCGAGCCGTTGGTTTGGTATGCTTGCATGCATTATTTGGTGTGTAGCATTTTACTTTTATTATCCATTCAACAGTTTTTGAATTACATACAAAATCATCTTTCGACTTACGTACTTAGGTTTTACCTATTTTTTGCGTTAGCTGTTTTTACTTTAGAAATTAGTTTCACTTTGCCACTTATCATCACAGCTTTAATCATTCTACTACCACAAACAGAAATCACAAAAAATAAGCTGCATTTATTTTTAGCCTTTGTCTTACCTTCTTTCTTATTAGTGGGCTTTTATTTTTTGATGAATTATTTTTTGAAAGGCAGCGCAGCGGGACATTACGGAGCTGCCACACACTTTAATTTCAGCATTCCATTGATAATGGGTAATCTAAGTAAGTACGCAGCCAAAGTGTTTGGTTTCACTCAATTTTTGCCTTATGAAAAGCGTAATTTGTTGTACTTATTTTTCGAGAAGAGTAAGTATGGTTACTTACTCTTCGGTGTTTTACTAGGTGTTGCAACATTAGCACTGTGGCAGCTAAACCGATTACCTAAATCTATTCGCTATTTCTTGTTTTTAGTTGCTGCTTTTGCGTTTGCTCTTGCACCTATCATCAATCTTTTTTTTAGCAGCATCGTCAATGTGGAAGGAGATAGATTGAGCTATTGGGCAAATCTATTTTCTGCACAGTTAGTCTCTTTTGCGCTCATTTCATTATTCAGCTATTTTGGTGTTGCTCTTGTGTTAGTGTATCTATTTTTTAGTGTACAATTTCTTCATGTTAACACACAAGCTTGGGCAAGTAACAAAGTAATTCAAACTAGTTTGCTGCAATCTTTTTCTGCCGAAAAAGCAGACCACATTTATTTACTCAATGTGCCTGACAATTTTAACGGCTCGTATATGTTTCGCTCATTCGCGCCTGACAATTCATTTGCTGAAACATTGTGGTTAAAAGAAGGCATGGATATTCGTCCGAAAGTCACACAGGTATTATCTTACAATATGATAAAACTTAATGATGGTGTAAGCGTAGAGGTAGTGGATAGCAATTCACTCAAAGTTACTTTCAACCAATGGGGAAATTGGTGGTGGCAAGGTGGCATTGGTGCGGCTAATTATTCTACTGCAGATTTCACTGTAGTTATTGACGAATGGAGTCATAGCTACACGATTAGTTTCAAGACAAAAAAATCAAATGCTGTTTATCTATACCAAGATGGTGGTATTTGGAAGAAAGTGGGTGGATTTTAATTCATCAGTAAAATCTTCGCCACACGTCTTTCTTTCCCTAAGTCGGTAGAGCTTATCACGGTGTAAACCCCTGAAGCTGCGCGATTGCCGTTGTAGCCTTTGCCATTCCAAATCATTTGTGAACCATTTGCTCTCCCTTGAAAAACTAACGTACCGCTAACGTCAATGATTTTTACATAAGCACCCTCTATCAATCCTTTGATGGCTATCGGTCCGTCATAATCGGGTCGTACGGGATTTGGGTAAACTAAAGCATCTTCGCAGTCGGTGCATTGCGCCACCGCATCACCTTGGTAGCTAGCCATGCCACCAAGCGTAGCAATGATAACTTCTCCGGTTTTGTCATTGATAGCAATGTCGGTCACTTGGTTGGAGGGAAGTGGAGAATTTTCTACAGTGAAACGAAGCAATTCTTCTTTGCCATCTGCCGAAACTAACCACACCCCATTAGTAGTGCCTATCCATTTTCGATTTGCAGCATCTACAGCAATGGCGCGCACCTGCTCGCTGCCAAATAAATAGCCTACAAAGCCATCACGCTCCACTTTAATCTGATCAGCATCACAACCGTTTTGTGACAGCACACTGCCCGGGCAATAGAAAACAGCAACACCGGATCCGGTGCCTACCCACACGTTTCTATCCTTGTCTTCTGCAATGGAGTAAACTACCGATTCGGGCAACCCTCCATTTCCTTTTCCAGTGTTTAATATTCTTGATTTATCATCAGTAGGGTCATCAGGGGTGTTGTTATAATCCCATACCAGCAAACCTTGGCTCACCGAGCGAATGGGTATCCACAATTGACCATACGAATCGAACATCAATTTTTTAGGTACAGCTGAACTGACTGGGATATTAAATTTTTTCCATTCTCCGGCTGTGTTTATCATTTTTACAAGGGAAGGAGCTCCGGAGTTACCTATCCAAACGTTACCATTTCTATCGGTAGTTAAGCTGCTAATTTTTGTTCGTTGTGGGTCACCTATTGGCGCTTCGAGAATACTGTTGCCTTTATCATAATAAAGTATCGTTTTGTCATTCAAATCATATTCCATCAACCCTCCCCAAAATGAGGCAATGAATAGTTTGTTTCTGGCTGGTTGCAAAGCCGTGGCTAGAATATCAAAATATTGATTCATACCTGAGTAGCCAAACTCATTGATATTTGTCCAACTGCCATCTTTGAAAATATATACTCCGCTTCGGTTGGCACCACCTGCCCATGAGTCATCTACACCACCACCGGCTACGTACAATACATCATTGTCAAAATTTACATCATAGGCATCAGTACGAAACGGCCCTTCAGGAGTAACATTTTCATAAAAACCTTGCTGATTATTTTTGAATAACCCATTCCAAAAATCGCCTTCATATTGCCAACCGTTGCTTTCAAACCATGCTAATGGGCGCACATGACCTTGAACGGGATTGATGGTCATTGTTTCAGATAGGTCAATTTTGCCGTTCACCCCTGCTGTGGTATTGCTATCATTCCAAAGTGTAAAATAGAGTGTGTTGTCATTTACCTTTAAACTCGTAAAGGTGCGTTTGTTGGCAAAATATAACTTCTGCCAATTTGTGCCATCAAAAGAGTATAGGGTATCAGTTTTATCTGCACCCTCGATAACGCCATAGACCTTATTGTTATAGGCTTGAACAAACTTGGCTTTTTTGGTTGGTAAACCGGTAGTTGCACTATATAAAGTCCAATTGTTGAAATTCTGAAGATTGGGCGAATTGAGCGGAGCAGATTTGATGCCCTCTTGTGTGGCTGCGTAGATAAATTGATTGTCTAATGAAGTGGCATAAATTTTAGTTTGACTACCACCCGACCCAATGATGTAAGTATTGCTGATTTCTTTTTTAGCAAGGTTAATCACCGAAATGCCAAGATCAGAAGATACGTAACAATTATTGCCATAAAACGCCAAATTGTTGATACCCACCGCGCCCGATAGATTTTGATTTTTAATATCGGCAATGTTGTAAACATCGGTGCCATTAAACACAAAGTCTAGGTTGCTATTGTTGTATGCTATCGCAAAAACATTAGCTGATTTATCTACAGCAATTACTTTGACACCCACTTCGCTTAAACCCGTAGCTTTGTCATATTTTTGTATAACACCGGTGGCTTTTTCGTAGCTAAATACTGCACTCACCGAGGCGCTAAAAACTTTATCTCCGCCATCACCAATGCCCACACTCGAGCCATAAGCCATAAACACTTTCCAAGTGCCTAATTGTCGCTCTTGTGCCACTAAAATAGCCGGTAAACTGCACCAAAATGCTAAAAACAAACTGACTTTAAACTTCACTCTTGTCATGTGGCTAAATTATGAAAACCGCTGTTAAACGAGAATGGTTCGGCCTTATTGCGCAAAACGGCAGATTCTGCTCATTTTTATCGCTCAATTTCTATCTTCGTCCGCTTAAATTCAACGCTTCGCTCAACTATAAATTTGGTATGAAAAGGAAAAATAACATCGCTGACGGCTATCCAGAGTTCGATCAACTTCATTTGCCGACCATCGAAAATGAAATTAACGCTTGGTGGAGCAAAGAGCAGATTTTTGAAAAAAGCATCAGCTCAAGACCTGAAGAAAAGCCGTTTATTTTTTATGAAGGTCCACCTTCGGCCAACGGAAAACCCGGCATTCATCATGTGATGAGCCGCACGATAAAAGATCTTTTCTGTCGTTTTAAAACTTTACAAGGTTATCGCGTAGAGCGCAAAGCCGGCTGGGATACACATGGACTACCCATCGAATTGAATGTTGAGAAGCAATTGGGTATTACTAAAGCTGATATTGGCACAAAAATCACTGTGGCAGAATATAATCGCTTGTGCCGCGAAGATGTGATGCGTTTTACCGATGTGTGGAATGACATGACCCAAAAAATGGGTTATTGGGTGGATATGCAAAACCCATACATCACTTACGAAAACAACTATATCGAAAGCTTGTGGGCATTGCTCAAAAAACTTTACGAAAAAGATTACCTCTACGAAGGGTACACTATTCAGCCTTATTCACCTGCTGCCGGCACAGGCCTTAGTTCACATGAGTTGAATCAGCCGGGTTGCTACAGAAATGTAAAAGATGTTTCAGCAATTGCACAGTTTAAAATCAAGGAATCGAAAACCAAGTTTAACATTGATGGGGATGTTTTCTTTTTAGCTTGGACCACCACACCTTGGACTTTGCCAAGCAACACAGCTTTGGCGGTTGGCAAAGACATTACATACATTTTAGTTAAAACTTTTAATGCCTATACGCATGAATTGAGCCATGTGATTCTAGCTAAAGATTTAATTGGGAAATATTTCCCCGAGGCTAATGCTGCATTGAGTATTGAGGAGTATAAAAAAGGAGATAAAGCCATTCCTTATGTTTTCCTTGCAGAGTTTAAAGGCAGTGAATTAGACTCCATTTGCTATGAGCAGTTATTGCCCTACGCCCAACCGACAGATAGCGATGCGTTTCGTGTAGTATTGGGTGATTTTGTGACAACCACAGATGGTACAGGCATTGTACACATAGCGCCAAGTTTTGGTGCGGATGACTTTCGTGTGGCGAAGCAAAATGGCATTGGAGCATTGACCTTGGTAGACAAAGCCGGAAAGTTTGTGGATGAAGTGAACGACCCTGTTTTCCCATTGCA
>CANGXE010000064.1 GCA_947457525.1 Bacteroidota bacterium
CATTACATTGAATACTCCGGTGGTGGTGTAGGTATGAGATACAGTGTCTCCCACCGCGCTAGCCCCATCCCCAAAATACCAGATATAATCAGTGGTGCTTAACTGCGAATTGCCGATAAACGTGGCGGTGAAAGGCAAACAACCTCCCGTGTCGGGCACCAATGGAAAAGAGTTTAATGGCTCTAAGGAGATAACAATAGAGAAGGTGTCTATGGGTTTACAAATCTGATCTACATCGGTGATGTAATGCGTAATAGTATAGGAACCGGCTTGGGTGTAGCGATGAGTGGCAGTGTCGGTAGTAGCCGTGGTACCATCGCCAAAATCCCAAAGCTCTGACTCTTCCCCTTGGTAAGTAGACCAAACAGTGACATCTACCGAATCGCAGCCATAAAAAAATCGACTAAAATTAAAATCGGCATTAGCACTGGAGTCGATAGTCGAGACGTTGCTAAAAACCGTATCGACTAAATCGCAAGAAAGAGAATCAGTGACTATCAACCGAACGGTAAATTGCCCTTGCTGTGCATAGACATATGTTGGATTTTTTGCGGTAGAGACTCCACCATCACCAAAGTTCCAGTTATAAGAAGATGTAGGTAAACCGCTGCCGGTAAAGGCAATACTGAGAGGGACACAGCCATTGGTAATGTTTAACCCTATATCTGCCTCAATTTTTTCGGGAATGGTAATTTCTGATTGAAACGTATCGACCAAATTACATTTAGAAGTATCCGATACAATTAGACTAATGGTGTATTTACCGGGGGCATTGTAATAATGGATTATGCTGTCTGTGCTATAGGTAGTACCATCGCCCATCGACCAATCGTATTTTGTTGTAGCATAATTATCCGCGGCTAACGCTACTTTGTTGCTATCACAATCCACTACTAAGTCGGGTAAAAAATTAGCGGTCAAACTATCATCTCTCACCTCCACTTCTAGGTAAGCCGTATCGGACACATTACAAGAATTGGGATCAATACCTACGAGCATCACGGTATACGTACCGGTGTCGGTATAGGTATGTAAAGGATTTTGCTGCATAGACGTATTTCCATCACCAAAATTCCAGAGATAAGTAACAGCATTCGTTACTGTGCCATCAAACTGTACCGTGAGCGGCACACAACCAGTAGCCCTTGGAGAAGCATCAATCTCTACAGCTACTCCGGCAAGATTAAATTCCAACTTTAAGCCTAAGAGATTGCAATTATTACTTTGATTGGTGGGCGACCAAACTCCGACAGTAGTAGGTGTAAGTGAATTGCCTCCGCAACCTGCACACATGGCTTGGTAAATAACTCCTCGTTTATCAAATCTGCTTGTTCCTCCGTCTACGTGCTCAATCGCTCCATTGCCGCCAAAGTAAGATCCGTATAAAATATTCTGCGCGTTTTTTGATAAGATAAAAAAGTAAAAGTCTGTACCATCGGTGGTAGTCTTAAAAGCATCGGCCGTTAAAGGCATGTTGAACATGTTATTGGCGAAGCCCGCAAACGAACCGCTATTGGTTCCCCATCCGGCTACATACACATTTTGACAAGTATCTACCAAGAAGGCAGTGGGTGAAATGTTAGGCGAACCGCTACCACTTCCGAACACGGTAGAATAAACAGTTGTGCTCAGTGCAGGATTAGTTTTCAAAATAAACTGTCCGCTATTGGGGTTAGAGTAGGGAGCATTAAACACGGGATATTGACCGGTGGTTTGCCCCACACAATACACATCACCAAGGTTATCGAGCTTTACAAAATATATTTGATCATTGCCCGATGTACCAATGTAACTCGACTGCAAAAGCTGTGTACCATCTACATTGATATGTGCTAAAAATCCATCATATAAACCTCCGCGGTAAGTAGAATGTAAGGCTCCGGTAGTAGTCGGAAAATTAGTACTCATCGTTCCACCGGCTACATACAACGTACCGTTTACACCGAGGTCCAACGAGTAGCAAGCATCATCTTCACTTCCGCCAATAAACGTGCTGTAAATCAACTGCGAGCAATCGGCATTGAGCTTAAACATACACCCATCTTGAATACCGCCAAAAGTACTTTGCAATGCGCCAATGCTTACGGGATAGTCAGATGATTTGGTACAACTAGCCACAAAAATATTGTCCGCCAAATCTATGTTGACTTCCCCTCGGTTTTGGTCGCCATAGTTTCGTTTCAACTTGCCTGCCGTAAATTCACCCGGGTCAAAGTTTATCCCATCGTCCGCACTGCCTCCAACAAATGTGGAACCCAACAATGCCGCACCATCAGAGGTCAACTTCGTGACTACAATATCCCCTAAACCATTCACTGTTTTGTCATAGGCGTTTTGCGAAGTAGGATAGTCCGCAGAATAACTCACGCCATAAATAATCAAGTTACCGGCATTGTCTACCACGAGTGAATGTGGTGTTTCATTATCCGTACCTCCAACATAGGTAGAGTACACTAACTGAGTTCCATCCGATGAAAACTTAGAAATACCCATATCACAGGCAAAAGCTATCCCATTGCCATTGCCGCTGTTGCCTCCGGTGCCTCCGCCCCATATAGTCTGAAAAGCTCCAAGCGTAGTGGGATAGAAACTTCCGTTAGGCGGAAAAGCGTTAACATAACCGCCTACGTACATCGCTCCTTGATTATCGTAGGTAGCGGTGTAACCCCAATTGTCGGCTGTAGCTCCGGTGTACGTAGAGAACACCACGTTGGGGTCAATAACTAATGCATAATTTTTATTATATGACTTGGGATATGCAAATGTCAGTTCGTTGCCGTTCAACACATACTCACAATTCACCTCCACTTTTTTTCCATCGATGATTTGATAAGCATACGGTTTTTGTTCTGTCACCGTACCTACCGAGGTAACAATTTGCAAAGCATTGTTCTTTAATCGCAGCGCATCAGCGCCATCAATGCGCATGGAGATTTGGTTGACCTCTGCTTGTGGCGCCACGATAAAATCATACTTCAATGGAACTTGTTCGTTGGCATAAACACTCAAATCAACACCCTTGTACAAACCCTCATAATACACTTGTTCATACTGCTTCACCTTCCCTGCCCAATGCTTCGGGTCATTGCCCAAAAAATAATTAAAGTAATGCGTAGAGGAATTTCTACCGTTGACGTTTACTAACGAATTGGCGTTTTGAAATGTAGTTTTATAAGCGTGACCATTCACCGTGATGGCTCCATCTTTCGTGTGGCCGGGATGGTCTATTTTGCTGATATCATTGGCATCGTATAGGAAATAGTAAAACGCATTATTCTCCAACAACAATTTGCCATTCGGCATAGCCGCTTCGAATCGAATTTGATTGACCCACTGTCCTTTATTCTCCGTAAATTTTTGTTTGGCTATAGTTTTCGGAATGCCATGTTGCCCACCGCCATGCGCAGCCGCGCCAAACGCCCAAGCGCAAAAAAGAGCAACCAATAAATTGTGTAACCGTAAAACCATGTCAATGTGCCGAATAAAGATAACCAAAAATGCCTTTCGGTTGTTTTTAGGTGTTTAAAAAAAGCCTGCGTCCACACGTTAAAAGTGTTTTGAGCCGTAATTGGCTATATTGCACCCATGACATTTGAAAATTTATCGCTCATTGAGCCGATCCTTCGTGCTGTAAAAGAAGAAGGATACACCCACCCCACTCCCATTCAACAACAAGCTATTCCTGTAGTTTTAAACCAAAGAGACATCCTCGGCTGCGCCCAAACCGGCACCGGCAAAACAGCGGCTTTCGCCATCCCGGTGTTGCAATTGCTTTCGCAAAACATGACCAAAGGCCCTAAGCACATTCGTACGCTCATCCTTACCCCAACACGTGAGTTGGCTATTCAAATCAACGAAAGTTTTGCGGCCTACGGCAAGCACCTTTCTCTGAGCCATGCTGTTATTTACGGAGGCGTGTCACAACTGGCACAAACCACCGCATTGCGCAGAGGACTCGACATTTTAATAGCCACGCCCGGTCGTTTGCTCGACCTCATGCAACAAGGCCACGTACACCTCAATAAAATTGAAATCTTTGTACTCGATGAAGCCGACCGCATGCTCGACATGGGTTTCATCAATGATGTAAAAAAAGTGGTGGCCAAGTTGCCCCACAAAAGACAGACGTTGTTTTTCTCGGCCACCATGCCTACAGACATTATCAAACTGGCGAACACAATCTTAACCGAGCCGGTAGAAGTAGCCGTCACACCACCATCCAGCACTGTAGACAAAATCAATCAGCAACTCTACTACGTTTCGAAAGCGGATAAGAAAAATTTGCTGCAATACATTTTGAAAGACAAAGCCATTAAGAGCGCTTTGATTTTTACACGCACCAAACACGGTGCCGACAAAGTAATGCGCGAACTCAGCAAAAACGGCACAAAAGCCTTGGCCATCCACGGCAACAAATCGCAAAACGCACGTCAGAATGCTCTCAACGATTTCAAATCGGGTGCCATTCGTGTACTCGTGGCTACTGACATTGCCGCTCGTGGCATTGATGTAGATCACCTTTCGCACGTGATTAATTTCGACTTGCCGAATATTCCCGAAACCTACGTTCACCGCATCGGGCGAACCGGTCGCGCTGGCGCTGATGGGGTAGCTATTTCATTTTGCGACATCGAAGAAAAAGCCTTCCTCAAAGACATTCAAAAAGACATTGGCAAAGCTATCCCCGTGGTGGCAGAGCATCCATACTTACCGAGTGCCGAGTCTATCAAGTCTGAACTCATCGCCCTAGAGATGGAGAAACTCGCCAAAAAAGGCAAATCAAACTCCGGCTACGGTGGCAAAAAGTTCGGCTCTGCCAAACCGGCTGGTGCTCCCGCCACCGGCAAACAAAAAAGCTGGTACGGCAAAAAGACGTATAAGAATTAATCTTCACGCGTTTTACGTCTTTCAACTTTGTCTGCTTTATTCAAAGTGGCTTTGGGGTCATTGATTTTTCGGCTGTCTAAGCCTAAGTTTTGAGCAATCACGAGCTTTGTTTTCCCGTGCTTAGATTTCAGTTCGTCTATGGCTTTGTAAAGACGAACATCTTTGGCGGTGTCGTCAAATAAGTTGATAGGATATGCCCCATCTGTCAGGTGGCTTAACCGCACTCCTATCAGCCTAACTTCACGCTCTTTTTCATGAATACTTTTGTATAAATGAGTAGCTGTTTCCGCAATCACTTTTGAATTGGCGGTGGTTGAAATGGCCAATTGCTTTGTGTGGGTTTCAAAGTCGGAGTATCTGATTTTTATGGCCACACAAGCGGCCGTTTTTTTATCTTTCCGGAGGTCAACGGCCAGGTCTTCGGTGAGTGCAATAATTACTTTTTCCAGCTTTGCGCGGTCTGCGGTGTCTTTACTAAATGTTCGCTCGGCACTCATGCTTTTCGCATCGGTGTAGGGATGCAAAGTGGCGGTGGCTTTGCCGTGGGCACGTTGCCACAGATCTACCCCGCTTTTACCCAACCAATTATGCAAGGCTTCTGCCGAAAACTGGCGCAAGTCAAAAATCGTTTTAATGCCTTTGGTGAGTAAAAACTGCTCTGTCTTTTCACCACAAAAAGGAATTTTACCGATTGGCTTAGGATCCAAAAAAGCCTGCTCCTCTCCTTCCGGTATCTGAAACTGTCCGTTCGGTTTAGCTTCGTTGGTGGCCATCTTCGCCAACATTTTGTTCACCGACAATCCAAACGAAATGGGCAGTCCCGTTTCGGCAATTATTTTTTGCCGCAAGGCCAAGCTCCACTGCCAACTGCCAAAAAACTTATCCATGCCCGTCAGGTCAATATAAAACTCATCAATCGAAGCTTTTTCAAACGATGGCGCTTCCGCAGCAATGATGTCGGTCACCATTTTGGAGTATTTACCATATTGCCCCATGCTGCCCGAGATAAAGATGGCATCGGGGCAAAGTTGTTTGGCTTTTCGCGTACTCATGGCGCTATGTACGCCCATTTTGCGCGCTTCGTAGCTACAAGAAGAAACCACACCGCGCTCGCTCGTGCCGCCCACCACCACGGGTTTACCGTTCAGCGAAGGATCGAGCAGCCGCTCCACCGACACGAAGAACGAATCCAAATCAAGGTGTAGTATTTTGGTGGACATCGCTATTTTTATTCCGAAGCTATAAAACTAAATATTTTTGCCTAGATTTGGCATTACTAAAATAATTGGCTCATGGAATTCATCGCTTCAAACCTAAAATTCTTACGCAAACTCAAAAAATGGACGCAAGGCGATTTAGCCGAAGAAGTAGGTGTCACGCGAGCCGTAGTGGGTTCGTATGAAGAAAACCGAGCCCGTCCCACCTACGAAGTGTTGGTGGCCCTCACCAAATTGTTTCCCTACAAAATAGACGACCTCATCACCCGCGACCTTCGCCAAACCGAAAAGGTCCCGCTCTTTAACGAAGAGCAAATGAAAAACCTCGAAGGCAAAAATTTGCGCGTCTTAGCCATCACGGTCGACAAAGAAGACAACGAAAACATCGAACTCGTGCCCGTCAAAGCCGCTGCCGGCTACTTGAGCGGTTTTGCCGACCCTACCTACCTCAAGGAGCTCAACAAATTTCGCTTGCCGTTTTTGCCCGTGGGCACCTATCGCGCCTTCGAAATCAAAGGCGACTCCATGCTCCCCGTCCAGCCCGGCTCCATCATCGTCAGCGAGTATGTCGAAAACTGGAAACAAATCAAAGACGGCAGCACCTACATCATCCTGTCTAAGCACGATGGCATCGTGTTCAAGCGCGTGTTCAATCAAGTAGAAGAAAACCAAACCCTCGTCCTCCGCAGCGACAATCCCTCCTATCCGCCCTACCCTATCCACATTGACGAAGTCCTCGAAATCTGGAAAGCCGTGCTCAACATCAGCCACCTCAACCGAGGCAGCGACTTGTCTTTTCAAAACATCGTGCAACTGATGCAAGAACTGAAACAAGACGTAGAAAACTTGAAAGCCAACTAAAACCCACCCACGCCAGCCGTTGTCTGGCTTTGCTTCTTTTGGCGCTTTACTGTTCCCTTCTTTCCGTACTGTTTCGCCCAGCGGGCGTACGTTCTGTGGACTTTCTCGACCAACGTAACAAACACCCACCTCATTACACATTCACTCATTAGCATATTAACCCATTAGCATATCTACTCCTTTACCAACTTCCCACTCCGCACAAGTCGCCCATCTTCTACCAAACTCCAAACGTACATTCCATTTGCCCAATCTTGTGTAGAAAAAGTAGTGAGTTCTTGCAGCAGAGTTTGTTTGGCTACGGTTCTGCCGAATAGGTCGGTGATAACGATCTCCGCTCCGTTGAGTTGTGCGTTAGTCACTTTGATGCTCACGTAGTCTTGTATAGGATTAGGAAACACCTGCACCTTGATAGAAGCATCAAAGTAAGTAATAGAAACATACTGCTTCGCTTCGCACGTATCATCACTA
>CANGXE010000065.1 GCA_947457525.1 Bacteroidota bacterium
AAAAGCTGATTTTGGGTCTTTTCCTTCTTTTTAAAGAAAAACGGATATTTTTTGAATAGTTCGTTTCCCCGTTTGCGATATTCTGTTATGTTTGCACCCGTTTTTTAACGGGGTTCCATGAAAGCTAAATACACTACTATCAAATCCATTTTAACGGCACTTTTTGTGGCTTTTACGTTTGGTTTTCAAGCATTCGCTACTGAAGATGCTCATGAAGCAGTCGCTCACGACACTTCCACTGTTCACGCCACAGAGGCTGTAGCAGTTGAAGCGCACGATGCTCACGCTGCTGCCGAGCACCAAGCAGAAGGTCACGCCACCAAGTTTGACGCCAGCAAAATGATTATGGAACACATCCTCGATGCGCACGATTGGCATCTTTGGGGGGAGCATCACTCGGCTGTTTCTATCCCATTGCCAGTGATTTTGTACACACCAAAAGGATTTGATGTATTTATGTCTAGCGCATTTCACCACGGTGAAGCTACCGTTCATGGCAAATACAACTACAAACTAGCCGAGCGCCATATTGAAGTGGTAGACGAAGCAGGAGCAGTGGACGAAACGGCAACAGCGGCCATCAAAGATTTTTCGATTACTAAAAACGTATTGTCACTTTTCATCAGCTTCATTTTATTGTTGTTTATTTTCATTCCGATTGGCAACAAATACAAAGCCAACGCAAACCGCGCACCGTCCGGTATGCAATCCTTGATTGAACCGATTATCATTTTCTTGCGCGATAACGTGGCTAAGCCAAACATTGGTGAGAAAAAATATGAGAAATACATGCCTTTCTTGTTGACTGTTTTCTTCTTCATTTTAATCAATAACTTATTGGGTTTAATTCCATTCTTCCCGGGTGGAGCAAACGTGACCGGAAATATTTCTATTCCATTCACATTAGCAGCTATCGTTTTGATTATCGTAATCGTTACGGCCAACAAAAACTACTGGCACCACATCATCGCTATGCCGGGTGTCCCCAAGCCGGTGTTATTTATCCTTACTCCGATTGAGATTTTAGGTTTCGTTATTCGTCCGTTTGTATTGATGATGCGTCTTTTTGCTAACATCACTGCGGGTCACATTGTAATCCTTTCGTTCATCTCCTTGATCTTCATTTTCGGAGCGATGAATGCCGGAGCTGGTTATGGTGTTTCTATCTTCTCCATGTTGTTGGTGGTGTTTATGTCTGTGTTAGAATTGTTAGTAGCGTTTTTGCAAGCGTATGTGTTCACCTTGCTTTCGGCCATCTATTTTGGTTCGGCAGTAGAAGAAGCACACCATGATGATCACCATTAATTGATAATAATAAACATAATATAAACTCTTTTTTTCACTCTTAAATCAATACCCATGTTAGATTCAGTTTTATTACAAGCTGCTGTGGACACCACAGGATACGGTTTGGCTGCCATCGGTGCAGGTCTTGCTGCTCTTGGTGCAGGTTTCGGTATCGGCAAAATCGGTGCAAGTGCTCTTGAGTCAATTGCTCGTCAGCCGGAAGCTAGTAACGACATTCGTGCAAACATGATCTTGACAGCGGCTCTCGTAGAGGGTGCAGCTATCGTTGCGATCTTGGTAGGTATGTTGGTAGTATTTACCAAGTAATCTGCGCACAAAAAAACTTTCAGGCAGCAAAAGCGGTTGGCTGCGCTGCCTGATTTTTTTCGACATTCATTTTAAACGATATAAAAAGTAAAAACAATGGAATTATTAACCCCCTCGATAGGTCTCGTATTTTGGATGGCTCTTGGATTTGGCATCCTGTTTTTTCTGTTGAGCAAATTTGCTTGGAAGCCTATTATGTCTGCCCTTAGCGAGCGCGAAAAGAGCATCGAAGAGTCTTTGCATCAAGCCGAGAAAGCGCGCGATGAAATGAGCCGCTTAGTTGCTAAAAATGAAGAGTTGTTGAACTTGGCTAAAGAAGAGCGCAACAAAATTTTGCATGAAGCTCGCGAAGCTGCTGAAAAGGTGAAAACCGACATCGTAGCAAAAGCGGCTAAAGAAGGTGAAGAGAAATTGAAGCAAGCTTTGCGCGAAATCGAAATTCAGAAAATGGCTGCCTTGGTAGAAGTGAAAAACTCGGTAGGCGCTATGGCTTTAGAAATCGCAGAGAAAGTGATCCGCAAAGAGTTGAAGTCGAGTACTGACCACGTAGAATACGTGAACAAGTTGGCCAAAGAAACAAATTTGAACTAAGCTCAAGCAAAAGGAAATAAGATTATGAGTTCATACCGTTTAGCCACTCGATACGCCAAATCACTTGTTGGCTTGGCACAAGAAAAAGGTGTTTTAGACCAAGCGTTTACCGATTTGAAATTGGTAGATGTCGCTATTCAAAGCAGCCGCGACTTGAAAGTGTTTTTCAAAAGCCCGGTGATTGATGCCGATAAAAAATTGCGTGTAGTAGAGTTGCTTTTCAAAGGCAAAGTAGGAGAGATGGTGTATGGTTTTATGGCACTGTTGATTAAGAAAGGTCGCGAGGGCTATCTGCACGAAATTGCTCATTCTTTCATAGACCAGTACAATGTAATCAAAGCTATCACTCCGGTTAAACTAACATCGGCTGTGAAATTGGATGATGCACGCGTGCAAGAATTGATTGGAGCATTGAAAACTAAAGAAGGTTTGACTACAGTGCAGTTGACCGAGGCCGTAGACGAGACATTGATTGGCGGCTTTGTTTTAGAATACAGTGGCAAAATGCTTGATACGTCTATCAAACGCAAACTTTACGAATTGAAAGGCGTGGTGGATGATGATAGTTACGTGAAGAAATATTCATAACTTTTACTGTGATAATATTTTATCCAGCGCCTTACCTTTCGGTAGGGCGTTTTTTTTGTAGCAAAAACAGATAAGGGAAGCTGATTAGGCAATACGCATAAAAAAAGAGTTGGGCCCCTGACCTCCCAACTCTTTAAAACATAAGCACTATGATTTATTCTTTAACGGATGCGTTTCGGGAAAGGTTACACTTGGCGTTATTTTTTTTGAATATAATTGGTGAAATAAAAAAGCCGACCTGTGAGGGGGCGGCTTTTTTATTTAGTTAGCTGTGGTTTACACGTCTATGCGAGCAAACTTGGCGTGGCTTTCGATAAATGCTCTGCGCGGAGGTACTTCATCGCCCATAAGCATGCTGAAAATTAAATCTGCCTCGGCAGCGCTGTCGATGGTCACTTGTTTCAAGGTACGCGTGGCGGGGTTCATGGTGGTTTCCCAAAGTTGTTCTGCGTTCATCTCACCAAGACCTTTATAACGCTGCACGTGCACCGAAGCATCACTTCCGCCTTTGGCGAGTTGCTGTGTGGCGGCTATACGCTCGGCATCGTTCCAGCAGTAGATTTGGTCTTTGCCTTTTTTCACCAAGTAAAGTGGCGGTTGGGCGATGTAGATGTTACCGTTTTCTACAAGCTCTTTCATGTAGCGGAAGAAGAACGTGAGGATAAGCGTGGTGATGTGAGAACCGTCCACATCGGCATCACACATGATCACTACTTTGCCGTAGCGAAGGTTAGTGACATCAAGCGCTTTGCTGTCTTCTAGCGTACCGATTTTCACGCCTAGTCCGGTAAACAAATTGCGGATTTCACCATTTTCGTAAATCTGGTGTTCCATCGCTTTTTCTACGTTGAGAATTTTTCCTCTCAAAGGTAAAATGGCTTGGAAGTGGCGGTCGCGGCCTTGTTTGGCTGTTCCACCCGCAGAGTCTCCTTCGACAAGGAACAACTCGCTTTCATCTCTATTTTTAGAGGCGCAATCGGCCAACTTGCCCGGCAAACCGCTGCCGCTTAATGCGCCTTTACGTTGCACCATTTCGCGAGCTTTGCGCGCTGCGGAACGTGCCGTGGCGGCTAACACTACTTTGTCGAAAATGATACGTGCTTGTTTAGGGTTTTCTTCGAGATAGTGTTCGAGTACTTCGCCAAAGATTTGCTCAACAGCTCCGGCTACTTCATTGTTGCCGAGCTTAGTTTTGGTTTGACCTTCAAACTGCGGCTCCGGCACTTTTACGGACACGATAGCGGTCAATCCCTCGCGGAAGTCATCGCCTACGATTTCTACTTTCAGTTTTTCAAACATTTTGTTTTTCTCGCCAAAAGTTTTGAAGGTACGTGTGAGCGCACGTTTGAAACCGGCTACGTGTGTACCGCCCTCTATAGTGTTGATGTTGTTCACGTAGCTGTGTACGTTTTCGCTGTAAGTGGTGTTGTATTGTAGGGCTACTTCTACGGCAATAAAATCGCGGTTGCCTTCTACCCAGATTGGTTCCGGGATAAGTGGCTCGCGCATGCTGTCGAGGTGTTTTACAAACTCAATCAAACCGCCTTCGGAGTAGAAGTGTTGCTCGATAAATTTGCCGTTTTCGTCTTGTTCGCGTTCGTCAACGATGTTGAGGTGAATGCCCTTATTCAAGAAAGCCAACTCGCGCAAACGAGCAGATAAAGTTTCGTAGTTATAAACCGTTGATGTAAAAATAGTAGCGTCCGGCTTGAAGGTTACGATAGTTCCTCTGTAGTCAGTCGTGCCGGTTTCCTTCACCGGATAAAGCGGAATACCTTCGGCATATTCTTGTTGATATTTTTTGCCTTCGCGGTGCACTTCTACTTTCATAGGCGAAGAGAGTGCGTTAACACAAGATACACCTACCCCGTGCAAACCACCGGAAACTTTGTAACTGTCTTTATCAAACTTACCACCGGCATGAAGCACGGTCATTACCACTTGCAAAGCGCTTACGCCTTCTTTTTCGTGAATGTCCACCGGAATACCACGACCATCGTCTTTTACGGTGATGGAGTTGTCGGGATGAATGGTAACAAAGATGTTTTTGCAATGTCCGGCTAGCGCCTCATCAATTGAGTTGTCCACCACTTCATACACCAAGTGATGTAACCCTTTTACTCCCGTGTCACCTATGTACATCGCGGGACGTTTACGCACTGCCTCCAAGCCTTCAAGCACCTGAATGCTACTGGCGGAGTACTCTTTCATTTGTTTTTTTTCTTCCATAGTTTTTGGTAAGGTCTAAATGTATTGTTATTGCTTAAAAAGGTAAAATATTCTCTTTTTGACAAAGAACGAGCGAAGATAGCAAAACGAGGCCGGAATGGGCTTAAATTGCGTAATAACTTATCCTCAAATTCTATACTGTGTTGAAATCTTTTTTCGGGTTTTAACTAAATATCCACGCTTTTAAAAATTGAGTACTTTTTTATTTCAACCTTCTATTATATTTACCATGAATTTAAACATAAAACAGCGATTATATGAATGTTATTTACGCTCGCCTGAGATCCATCTCTACCGTTTTACTTCTTTTGTTTATTGGCCATATAACTTTAGCACAAGCTGCACAATTGCCTTTTCGTCAAGTGTTGCAAGTAGCCAACATTAGTGCTGATAATTTAAAGAAAGATTGTCCGCGATTGGTTCAACTTTTAGCTAAGCCGGAATTGACTACTGCTGAGCTTAATCAATGGGTTAAATCTACTCCAAAAGAGTGGGCTGCTTTTATTGAAATACCGGCTGTGAAAAAACTGAATATTGCTTGGGCTACTTTGGGCATAGAAACAGAAACTAAGGTGGAGTTTACTCACTCGATGTATTTATGGTATACTAAATCAGAAGTTTCAGAAGACAAAAAGAACAAACTCTTTTCGCACTTTCCTTTGCCAAATTTGAAAAATGATTTGAACAAAGAGTACGATGTGTATGACCAAAAAATAGCTTCATGGCAACGTCTTTACCCTGAAGAGTATGAGCGTTTTTTGAACACACCTGAATTGACGGCTTTAAATCCATACTACAACGGTTATTACAAATTGCCTTATATTCCTAAGTTCATAGGGCAAGATATTACGGACACTAAACCGGTGAAACAAAAAACAGGAAATGATGAAATGGATGAATATACCTACCAAATGAAACTACGCAATTGGTATTTCGTTTTCAAGCCGCAAGAGTTTGAAAAATTGTATGGGAAAGATTACAAGTTTCCAGCAGAGTTTGATCAGAAAGCCTATCGCGAATATATCATCAAGATGGTGAATGACACTAAGAAAGGGGTTTATCCAAACACCCAAAATCCGCACTAGAATATTTAAGAAAACTGATCCTTTAACTTATAGTTTAAATCAAATTTATGAAGCTAGAATTTACGCAGTTAAGTAAAATTACAGCAATCGCCTCTTTATTGTTGTGTAGTTTTTATACGCAAGCCCAAACCTTTAATGATGGTGCTATGCAAGTAGAGATGGCTGTTGGCTATTCGTGGGTGGAGAGTGTGGATGATCCACTCACCGGAGAGTTGAACGCTAATGAGTTTCGTTTTCGTTGGTGGGCGGCAGACAATGCTAACTTAGATGGACAAGGTTTTTTAGGAGGAAACACCATTGGTGTAAACTCAGGCGGAGCCGGTTGGGTGTTAGCTCAGGACGTAAACTTGTTCAATTTCACCTATGGCCCTGCAGGTTCAACTCCAGTCACTGTACCACAGTATATGCAACTACAAGGAGAGGCTTGGGAAGATGATTGTTTTGATTGCTATCGCTCAACAGGAACATTTAGTTGGGAGTGCGACCAATGTAGCAGCAATATATTTGATGGTGGTTGCGGGTGTAGCGGCAATATTTTATGTGGATGTTCTGCAGAAGATCAACACTGTGGACCAACGACTCTTACCAGCACGATTAACTACCGCGCAATTCCACCTTGCCTAGGTTTATTTTCACCGAATTTGGGGAACACAAACGGTAGTGCATTTGTAGGGGATTATTTTAGTAATGTGTGTGGAAATGATGATATTGGTGCAGAAGTATTGGTGCGTTGGACGCCTCCTATACCAAACCCAATTACAGCTACCGCATCTGTTTTGTGCCAACCTAGTTTAGTTACTCTTCAATCGGGAGGAGCTGTTTTTGGTGGGGACTATCGCTGGTACAACAACACAACAAATATTTTGGTGGGAACGGGTGCGCAGATCACTCCTTTTGTCGGTACAACAACGACCTTCCGAGTACACACTTTAAACGGAGCTTGTGAAAGTTTGAGTTTTAGATTGATTACAATCACCGTTGGTCAGCCATTAATTAACAGTGTCACTTCTACAAATCCTTTGTGCAATGGCGTAAGTAACGGTTCAATTACTATCAACGCATCTGGTGGAAACGGTGCTTTACAGTACTCCATCAACGGTGGCGGTACTTGGCAACCTTCAAACGTATTCAATAATTTGGCAGCAGGTTTTTATAATATTTGGGTTCGTGATGCCAGCGGATGCACAGTGATTTACTCCGGCAATTCAGTTGTGCTTACTCAACCTCAGCCGATTAGCATTTT